>JAEWZA010000220.1 GCA_023395575.1 Bacillota bacterium | reverse complement strand
TAAATATAATGTATCTAAGGAAGATATGCAAAAGCTTATGCAAAGCTTTAACAGGGGAGGCTTTTCAAAGGGATATCTACAAGGGAAAACAGGACCAGATATGATGGCATTTGAAAAGCCAAAGAATTGGGGTACATATCTAGGAACTGTTCTTGAGCAGGATAGAGGTACTAATTCAGTAAAAATAAGACTTGATAATACTCTTGGAAATGGTGACGGCATAGAAATTTGGTCAAAAAAATTATTTGAAGAAAGTCCCGGAGGTATAATTACAAAGATAGTTAAAGATGGGAAGCTTGTAAAAAGAGCATATTCTGGGGATGTTGTGTGGGCGTCTGTTATAAAAGGAAAAGTTGAAAAAGGGAGCAGGGTTTACAAGACATCAGATAAGGAGTTGTTGGAGCAGGCTGCTTTATCGTATGCAAAGAGTATAAGAAAAGCAGATATTTCAGCTGAGTTTACATTAAAATTAGGACAACTCCCAGCACTATGCCTAAAGGATGACAGAGGTAATAGTGTTTCTGTTGCTGGTGATTTATTTCCTGAGGAGGCGGTAAATAAACCTCTGACAAGGGAAAGAATTAGCGAACAATTGGGGAAGATGGGCTCTACACCCTTTAATATTGTAAAGCTAACTTTGGACATAGATAATAATGTCGTAATACCAATAAGCGAACTAAATAATATAAGGCGTAAAGCTGCAGAGCTTCTCGAAAATGAGAGGATATTATCGGGAAGGAGAAAAATAAAAACGGGAAATGATGAATTAATTAGTTCTATAGAATATTTCCCGGGAAATTTACCGATTTCCTCAGAAAAAAATCATGCTATAAACGAAAAGGCAAAAATATCTGTAATGCTTTACAGCGAATTTGATAATTTAGATTTTGAAAAAATAAATGCAGATAGATTGTATTTGCCATTTGTTAGCCTTCTAAAGGACACTGTAAAAAATTCAGCAAGTAAATACAGGGAGGAAGGCAAGGAAATATTTGCTTATATACCCGCTATTATAAAGGGAAAATATTCGGAAATAATCAAAAAAAACCTGCAAAATATTTCTCAAGATGTTGATGGATTTTTATTGGGGAATATGGGGATTGCAAAAATAGTAAGGGACAAGCTTGGTGAAAGTGTAAAGCTGATTGGCGATTATTCCTTAAACATACTCAATGGTTGGTCAATGCATTTTCTGAAGGAAGCAGGCTATTTGGGAGCAATGCTTTCTTATGAGCTTAATTTATCTCAACTTAACTCCATAAGCTTTCCACGGGAATTTGAAGCTGAAATAGGCATATATGGCAAAATACCAGTAATGGCAAGTGAGTATTGCCCTGTGGGTGGAAGCGTATCCGAAAAAGCACCGCGAAAATGCAATACTGTATGTAAAAATGGAGTTTATCAACTAAAGGATAGAAAAGGTGCTGCATTCTTGGTTAAGTGTGACTGTGTTGATTGCAGAAGTACAATATTTAATTCAAATGTGATATTTGTTCCTGAGCACATTGTACAAATTAGTAAAGCTGGAGTTAAATATATGAGGCTTAACTTTGTTGACGAAAGTGTACAGGAAATATATGATATTGTTAATTTGCACAGAAGTTTAAATGACAATAGTAATTACTCAGAAAAGGATAAAGTTGTTGAGAAAATAAAGGCTAAGGGATATACAAAAGGACATCTACAAAGAGGCGTGTAATCCCTGAACAGTTGTTGAATCAACTTTAGCAGTTGAATATACCGCTTAAAGTCGAGTGTTATACGGTCGGCGGAAGTGCTTGTTCTGCACCGCAATTATTTCAGCGTCAATTTCGGGAGCGAGCCATAGATATATATTGCACGGGAGTACTATTTAAGCAACTGAGGATATATATTATTTCTTGCTTTGCAATAGCTTCTAGTACACTATGAAACACGGATGGAGAATATGGGAATGCGGCTTAAAGCATTGATAATGCTACCGCGCCAATAGATTTTTATGTACGAAAGTTGAATTGTTGAGTTAAAAAATAGGGAGGGAAAATATAATGCCAGTAGAGATTTTTGTTGAGGTTTGCAGGGAAGGTGCAATATTGCCAAAGTATGCAAACGAAGGGGACGCAGGTATGGATGTATATGCTGCGGAGGAAGTGACTATACAGCCTGGAGAAACAGTAGTGGTTCCAACAGGGTTGAAGCTCGCGATACCTGTAGGTTATGAAATCCAAGTCAGACCCAGAAGCGGATTATCCTTAAAAACACCAATTAGAATTCCAAATTCACCTGGAACTATAGACAGCGGATATAGAGATGAATTAGGGATAATAGTAAATAATAGTTCTATTGTTAGCCAAAATCAAGATATTAAAGAAAAATTTACTCTTGATGAAAAGGAAAATAAAAATGGAACATATATTATTAGAAAAGGCGATAGAATAGCACAAATAGTTTTGCAGGAAGTGCCTAAAATGATGTTGACAAAGGTTGATTCTGTTAAGAACATTGGAACAGACAGGGGCGGAGGATTTGGCTCAACTGGAGTGTTATAACGCCTAGATTCAAAATGAAATTTTTCGATGTACAAAAATTTATACACCGTCAAAAACCACTTGTGGTTTTTGTGGCTCGAAAATGAATTTTGTTCGTACATACTTTATTTTCGAGCTATTACATTCAGCGGCATTACATCGAGGCGAGAGATGAATTTAGAACTACATATCTAATTAAGGAGGCTGATTTTATTAAAATAAATGGGAATACACAATCAATAAAAGACAGGTTATTAAATGAGCTAGAAGGTCTATATGATATCAAATATGGCCCCAGAGATTTAGTGCCTGTTGAGCTTGCTCAAACAATTTCAAGGATTTCTTTTGAAATTAACCGAGAAATATCAGTTTTGATAAATAGAAGAGGAAATGTGGTTGACATAAGTATTGGAGATAGTGGAAAAGCAACATTGCCACAGATGGACGATAGAAGAGGAAATACTAGGTTGTCAGCTATTAGATGTATTCATACACATCCAGGTGGGAAAGGTATTTTGTCGCAGGTAGACATAAAAACTTTGCAAAAATTGAGACTGGATGCTATGATTGCCATTGGTATAGTGGACGGACAGATAACTGAAATATTTGTAGGCTGTCTGAATATTGAACAGGAGGCAGATGTTTATGGTCCATTTACTATTGGAGATACAAGGCTAAACTATATCTATAAAATAATCGAAGAGCTTGATACAAGTGCAAGAGCTGACATTTACCAAAATGAAGAGTCAGCTGAAAAAGCAATTTTGGTTGGCTTAGAAACTTCAAATAGCAGATTAGAGAATATGTCACTTAGAGAAGCCGAGAATTCTCTTGATGAACTGGAGGAATTAGCTAAAACAGCCGGAGCAATTGTTTTAAATAAAATTATTCAGAGAAAACAAAACCAAGATTCAGCATATTATGTCGGAAAGGGAAAAATAGAGGAATTAGCTTTAATGTGCCAAGCCACAGATGTTCAATTATTAATTTTTGATGATGAGCTTTCTGGGGCTCAAATAAGAAATATTGAAGAACTTACAGGCGCTAGAGTAATAGACAGAACTACTCTGATACTTGATATTTTTGCACAGAGAGCAAAATCAAAGGAAGGTAAGCTACAAGTTGAGTTGGCACAACTTAAGTATAAGTTACCAAGATTGATTGGTTTAGGTAGTGAGCTCTCAAGGCTTGGGGGAGGGATTGGTACTCGAGGCCCAGGAGAAAAGAAGCTTGAGGTTGACAGACGTCATATACGCAGAAGGATAACAGGCTTAGAACGTGAGCTGAAGTTATTGGAGAAGAGACGTATTTTTATGCGTGAAGGCAGGGAAAAAAACAACACGCCTGTAGTCGCATTAGTTGGATACACAAATGCTGGCAAATCTACCCTGATGAATAGACTGTGTGGCTCATCAGTTTTCGTAGAGGATAAGCTTTTTGCAACCCTAGATCCGTCTGCCAGAAGACTCGTATTAGCTGATGGACGGGAGGCTGTGCTTATTGATACAGTTGGTTTTATAAGAAAGCTTCCCCACGATTTGATAGAGGCATTTAAATCCACTTTAGAAGAGGCAGTTCATGCCGATATGCTATTGCATGTGGTGGATGCTTCAAATGATAATGCAGCGATGCAAATAGGTGTTGTAGAGAGATTGCTTGAAGATTTGGGTGCTTCAACAAAGAACACAATTCTTGTGCTAAACAAGCAGGATAAAGCAGCTAATAAAGGAAGAATTAGTTCAATGGGATATACGTCTGTTTGTGAAATATCAGCAGTTACTGGAAATGGTATCCCACAATTGTTAGAGACAATTACAGATGGCTTTAAGGAGCGTCTTAGAGAGATAAACCTTCTTATTCCGTATAATGTTGGATGGGTTATGCCTTATATTTATGAAAATGGTAAGGTAATAGGACAAGAATATCAGGAAGCTGGAATTAGTGTAAAAGCTGTTGTAAAAATAGACAAATTAAGCAGACTCAGTGATTTTATTCTTGTATAAACTAACTAAGTAAGGTATGATAATATTAGAAATTAAAAAGTTAGTATATATTTTTATTAATTTTATCTACCTTTAAAATATCTATCAGGAAAGGGGTTTTGATTATGCTTGTTAGAAACTGTGCAGGTGGAGTTGTATTTTCAGGAGATAAAATATTTCTTTTGAAAAATGAGAAGGATGAATGGGTACTTCCAAAAGGGGTAATTAGAAATGGAGAGTATCCTGATGAGGTAGCAATACGAAGAGTAAAAGAAGAAGCAGGAATAAATGCAGAAATTATTACTCCAGCGGGCAATACCAATTATGAATTTTTCTCTGTAACACGTCAAAGACCAGTTTGTAATAAAATCACATGGTACATTATGAAATCCCTTGATAATAGCTATGAAATTAATAAAGATGAAAACTTTAAGGATGGTGCATATTTTTCAATCGAGGAAGCCTTGCAGAAGATAACTTATAGTCAAGACAAATCTCTTATTACCATATCTTATTCAAAGTATAATGAGGCAAGAAAGAGTTTTCCACTTCTATAAGTGGGCTGGGACCTATTTGGTTTTGAGGCGGTGAGAATATCTCAAACCTCATTGAAACGCCGCTGATGAAATTAGATTTTTTATAATAGTAAATTTGGAGTTATAAAGCTGAGCAATAGACACGTAAGCGGTGGTTTTTGGAGTTTGAAAAGACAAAGTAAATTAGATAGTATGCTTATGTAAATTAAAATAATCAGCACTCTCCGTATTTTGTAGGAGAGTGCTATTTTAAAGTTAAGTGATAAATTTATATAGTTTTTGGATGGAGGCAGATAGTCTAAAGATGTTACTAGAGTACAAAACAATACTAAATCCTGCAATAGCGGAGTTTGAAGAAAAAAAATCAAAATTTATAGCAAATGTAAAGCCTGTATCCAATGAAAATGATGCCATAGAATTCATAAATAATCTCAAGACAAAGTACTGGGATGCCACTCACAATGTTTATGCATATAGTATTAACAATGAAACTTTAATTCAAAGATACAGTGACGACGGGGAACCATCGGGTACAGCAGGAATGCCTGCACTTGAGGTTATTAAGAGAATGGGATTACAGGATGTTGTGGTAGTAATAACAAGGTACTTTGGAGGAACATTACTTGGGGCGGCTGGCCTTATACGTGCATATAGCAAGAGCTCTGCTATGGGTTTAGAAGCTGGTGAGATTGTAACTAGAAAACTTTGCTTTACGATAAATATTGTCGTAGAATACACACTTTTTGGGAAATTACAAAATATGCTTATTAACGATAACAATATAATAAAAGACATACAATATGGTCAGGATGTTGAATTAAGTGTACTTATTGAGGTTGGGAAGGAAGAAAAGCTAATAGACAATATTATTGAAAACACCAATGATAGAGCTATATGTGATTTGGGTGAAAAAACTTTCATAACATTAGGAAGCGATGGAAGGTTGATTATTTAATTAATTACTATTATAATTTATGATAGTGATTAAGCTAATTAAGGGTAATCATACAAATAAAAGTCGAAGTATTGAAATATTATTTATGAAAAATTCAAATTATATAGAATGTAATTAGGAGGTATTTATGTCAGGTCATTCAAAATGGGCTACTATAAAGCGTAAAAAAGGGGCGACAGATGCTCAGAGAGGAAAAGTTTTTACTAAACTGGGTAGAGAAATAGCAATAGCAGTTAAACAAGGAGGAAGTGCAGATCCTAGTACTAATTCCAAGTTAAGAGATGTCATTGCTAAGGCAAAAGCAGCAAATATGCCTAACGATAATATTACAAGAAGTATCAAGAAAGCATCTGGAGATGGCGATGGCTCAAATTATGAGGAAATAACTTATGAAGGCTATGGTCCAGGTGGAGTTGCAGTTATATGTGAATGTACTACAGACAACAGAAATAGAACTGCTGGAGACTTAAGACACTATTTTGACAAGTTTGGCGGAAACTTAGGACAGAACGGTTGCGTTTCATTTATGTTCAATAAAAAGGGAGTTATTCTAATAGAGAAAAGCAGCAAGGTTATTGAGGATACCTTGATGCTGGAAGCACTTGATGCTGGAGCAGAAGACTTCAACGTAGAAGATGAAGTCTATGAAATAATCACGGAGCCTGCAGATTTTTCAGCTGTTCGTGAACAACTTGAAGCAAAAGGCTATGAATTTCTTCAAGCTGAAGTATCAATGATACCAAATATGACTACAAAACTCACTGATCCTGAACATATCAAGTTCATGGATAAGCTTTTAGAGAACCTAGAAGACCTCGATGATGTATCAAATGTTTACCACAGCTGGGAGCAGGAAGAGGAATAGAAGAATATGGGATAATGAACAAGCTTTCATAATCAGAAATAAATGTCATATTTACTTTAGATACAGTAAATATGACATTTTATATTTTTACTACTAATCCTCTTTGATAATGCTCTGTGTCGTAAGCAAGCCAATTGCAAAAAGCAGTCCACAATGGGACTGCTCATTAATCATCAATAATAATCTTATCAACCATCTCAAGTCTACCTTCATCGATGAACTTCTGAATGGTGGCTACGCTTATATCTAACGTTGTAGATATAGTTCCTATAGAAGACCTTGGATGTTCTTTCAAAAAAATTTTTATTTTTTTAAATTCCAACTCATCTTTTTGAATGCAGCTAAAACACAAATCATCATTTGTAGTATATAAAAATGTTCCGCCGCATTGTTTGCATTTCTTTGGTTCAGCCATAAAAAGTGACCTCCAAAAATTTTGTTATAGTTAGAAAATATTATAAATATGCATAATCTATTATAGCTGAACTATTTCATAGATACTGTAATCTTTGCCTCGTTATAATTTTATTCTGAACAAAGCCTGCTATTTTTAGCCTTGATTCCCGGTATCTCATTCAGTTTTTGTTCAAGAGCTGCAATTTCTTCTTCTGAACCAACAAGATTCAAAATAATAAGTCCCTCATTAGAGCAAAAATCCTCACTTGCATCATGGATACCCAGTCTAGTTTTTATAATGCATCCTGATTCAGTCAGAACGCGCTGCATTTCATTAACATTTTCAACTCTCTTATTTGTCAAAACAGACATTACATTATAGCATGCCATATGAGCTACCTCCAAAAAATTGATATATTAATTTTATAATATCAAAATTATTTGCACAAGTAATATATTTAAATTTCTAACGATATACTCCATTGTTAATTATATCTACATGAGAAGCCTATAATGTGTGGAAGATTTATAAATTTATCCCAAATTATTTTGTGTCTTCAGATTCGGAATTAGCAACAATATCAAAGTTCTTAACTTCAAGTACGTCAAGTATAAACATAAATATTGGTATGCCAATAATAAGTCCCCATATTCCAAGTAAGTTTTCAGATACAATTAAAACAACAAAAGTATAGAAAACAGGGAGTTTTGTCTTCTGAGACATTAACTTTGGATTGAGTATATAGCTTTCGAGTGCGTGTAAAATAGCAATTAATATGAGAATATATACTATCATTTTGAAGCCACCGATGTTGAAGGCAATTATAGTTAATGGGATTAAAGAAATGATTACACCGGCAACAGGAACTAAGCCTAAAACAAATATCATAAATCCTAATCCCAATATCTGTGGAAATTTTAGAATTGATAAAAGTACCATAGACAATATACAGTTTATAAACGATATTGTTATTTGAGTTTGAATAACCTTTCCGAAGGATTGTAGAAATTTATTACCGAAAAAGGATAGTTCCTCATAAATAACACCTATTTTGCTGTTTTTAAATCCTGAAGTGAATTTTGATATTTTAGTCTTTTCAAGTATAAAAAATAGGCTTAAAATTACTGCAATAAATATGTCGAAGCCCCATTTTCCTATATTAGTTATAGACTTTAACAAGGTATCAACATTATCACCAATATAGGTTGTAACCTTAAAATCCTTAATCAGTGAAATGATGTAATTTAGAGTTTCATTTTCATAAGTACTATTTAAAAAAACAGTTGCTTGAAATATTATGGATTTCAACTCTGAAATAATTACCGGAATGTACCTATATAGAACGGATGTTGCAATTGCCAAAATACCTAAGTATATTGTAATTATGATTGCCTTTAATAACTTGGAATTTACTATTTTTGCCTTAGAGAAAAAGTAATTTGAAGCAGTATATCCCAAATAAGAAAATATAAAGGTTAATAAAAACATATTAACCATACCTCTTAGCATATATATTACAGCTGCAAAGGCAAGAAGTATTAATAATCTTCTGGGAAGTTGTCTTGCAAATATTGATTTAATTGTTGTCATAGATGCATCCTTTGTATATTATTAGAAAATACATATTTAATACGTTGCTTACAACATTAAGCAGATAATTAATGTGTATATCTATTTTAATTATATATAATTATTATTAAGTAATAAAGCTTAAATTTAAGTTTATAATTGAAAAAATCATAAAATAAAAGGATACCGTTTATACGGTATCCTTTTATTTTAATTGCTGTTCTTATTTCTTGGAATTTGTATAAGCTTCAAATACCTTCTGGGTAATTGTTCCGCCGATTTTACCAGCTTCTCTAGAAGTTAAGTCACCATTATAGCCTTGTTTTAAATTAACGCCAACCTGAGATGCTATTTCGTACTTCATATTCTCGAATGTTGATTTACTTCTTGCCATAATCATATTCCTCCTTATAAGATAAGTTTTTCACCAAATCACTAATTAGTGATTTTATTGGTGTACTAATATATTCTGCAATATTAATAAAAATATAACGGAAATTTATTACTAAATGACCAGTCCTTACTGAATTTTTTATAGCGCAAAAATAGTTTGGAATTTTTTAATCAAAGTGGCGTCTGAAAACAACGCCACTTTGATGGTAAATTAATGATGAGTTCTAACTGGTTCTTGTTCTCTGAACAATAAACTGATAGTGTACAAACCAGCAATACCTACAATTGTAAATATTGATCTTGTAATAAGCGAAGTGGCTCCGAATATAGAGCCTACTAAGTCATACTTAAATAATCCTACAGAAAGCCAGTTTAGAGCTCCAATGATTACAACGATTAATGCTACTCTATCCAAAGATGTCCTCATGGTCACAACTCCTTCTATATTTTATTTGACTAAGATATAAGCCTTTTTTTTTAACTAAGCTTATTTAATCAGTTATATTATCTGAATACATTTAGTTTTTATACTTAGAAATTTTACCGAGGATAAAAGTGGTTATTACAGAAAATAATAACCGCATTCCCATTAGCAGGGAATGCGGTGTATTTGAATAACCATCTGAATTAACAGATAGTTAGTATTGAAACTTATTCACTATATAAAAAGTCATATAAATATAAAATTATTAAAACTGACATGCTCTTCTTTAGTATAATATGAAATATAAAAATTATGTGTGATACCTAAAATTAACTATATTATAAATATTTTTAAAATATAAAATAAATGCAATGCTTAATGACAAGCAATGGCCATACTTAGAGAAGCAGAGATTATCACATAGAAGGCTTTGCCAAATTTTGTGCCAAAATGAACATAGGAGGTTAGTATGAAACCTGTCGAAATACCTAATTTACCTACAGATAATGTTAGTGTAGTAATTATTGATAAAAGAGCACCAAATAAAATTAAGGAAGAATTAAAAAATCAAAATATCTTATTGATTGAAACGCTACCGCATCCAGATTTATATCCTGCAGTGGCGTATCATCCTGACATTATGTTTCATCATATACATAGAAACATAATTGTCTATGCTCCAAATACACCGCGGCAAATAATAGATGAGCTTACTACTCTTGGCTTTGACATGCTAGAGGGACAAACTGTACTAAAGGATAAATATCCCAATACTATTGCATATAATATAGCAAGAGTAGGTAAATATGCTTTTCACAATACCAAATATACAGATCCTGTTGTGAAAAAGCTTCTTATAGAAAGAGGAATAGAATTTATACATGTTAATCAAGGCTACTCAAAATGTTTAACTTGTGTTATCAATGAAAACAGTATAATTACCTCTGATAAGGATATCTACAAAAAGGCAAAGGCAGCTGCCATAGATGCTTTACTAATTGAACCCGATAAGTCAATAATACTAGAACCCTTCGATATGGGGTTTCTTGGAGGAGCAACTGGCTTAATTGGAAGAAACAGGATTGCATTTACAGGTGACATAAAGCTACATAAGAACTTTAAAGAAATTTTAAAATTTTTAAGTTTAAAAAATGTAGACATGGTTATGCTTAATGATGATAGGTTAATAGATTTAGGAACAATAATTCCTATAAGACAGAAATAATCTTTAACGTGTAGTACCGATAAAAATTGCAATGCATATAATGTAGAAAGACTTTATGATGGTGATTTAGCAAAAATTATTATTAAAAGTAGTAGTTATCAAATTTGATTTTTAGCATAAATTGCAAAATGCTCGCTGCATACAAATTTTATCAAGACATATACTACACACGAAGGGAAGTGAAGTTGATGCAATATCAATATCTCTCTATAGGAGTTAACGATAACGCAGAAAACATTGTACAACAGATTGAGAAAGAGCTTGCGCAACTAAAAGAAAAAAGAATTAATTATTATATAAAAGAGATAGATTTTGAGGGTACAACTTCAGTAGTTTGTAATATAGAAGAAGACGATTTACTCCCTAATAACTCAGATAAACTTGAATTGCTTAAGTATCATGTGTCAAATGCGCTTGCTGAACATGTTATTAAGGAGTATGAGGAGAAGCTTCTAATTAGAATAATAAATAGCAACTATGGATATTTTAATGCGAATGAAAAGAAAGACATATTAAGAATTTCGCAGAAGAATATAAGAAATGACGATAATGTGTTTTTTAATACGCTATTTCAAATCAGACGACGAAATATGATAGTTAAAAAATTTTTGGAATACTTTGAGGGTTCAAGCAGCATAATTCTAGATGGTTTCATAAACTTTAGACTAAAGGACTATATTAAGGAACTTGAGGATATTATTGATGATGCTGTGGATGATTTTTTAATAGAACGAGAGTACAAAGAGTTTATTAGGCTTCTTAAGTATTTTGTTGAAATACAAGAGTCCAAGTTTAATGTGGTACATGTGATTATGCAGGAGGATGAGCAATATATACTATTAGATGAAAAAAAACATGAAATTACAAATGATTGTATGCAAGACTTTTTATATGATTTGCCTGAAACAGAAATAAATCACGATGATTTATTAGTTAGCTCTTTAATAACCCTTGCACCACAAAATATAGTAATTCATAACTGGCAGAAGTTTAAAAATCAAAAACTTCTAGATACCATAAAAAATATATTTTCTGGAAAGGTTGTTTTATGTGATGGTTGTGGTGTATGTGAATATACTTTAGTTAAAATAGACACAAATGAGTAGATAATTTTGATAATTAGGAATTTGTTACCATAATTTAATAATATATATTGACAAAAGGTAAGTATATAAATACAATATATTGTGTAATTATATTAATTTGTGCAAATAAAAAGCAATTTTGAGATTCAGTTGTTTTGTATTATTGTGATTAAAATACTTCGTATCTGCTTTTATGCATATGAGGTACTTTATATATTACTAAAGACTAAAATATACAAAACAATAGATAAAAATTAAATAATATACTGTAGAAAAAATATACAAAATACAATAGATAAATCGAATAATTACTAAAGAAAAATGTCCGGGAAAATGAAAAGAGAGTCTTAAGGCTCTCTTTTTCCCTATATATTAAAGCGCTATAGGTTTAAGCTGCTTAGGGTGAGAAGGCAAAGGTGTACAAGTTATAAGTGACCACGTAAAGGACAGTTTACATATTTATTAGATGGATAATTTTAGGAGGAATACTTTTTGAAGGTTATTGGATTCATTGGACCGAGTGGTACCGGTAAAAGCCATAGAGCGTCATGGGTTGCGAGAGAACATGGAACTGACTATATTATAGATGATGGATTGCTGATTAAGGGCAATCAAATAATTGCGGGTATTTCTGCTAAGAGAGAAAGTACTAAAATTGCATCAATTAAGAGAGCTCTGTTTACTGACAAAAAGCATACAGAAGATGTAGTTAATACTCTTAAGAGATATAATACCCAGGCATTATTGATTATTGGCACATCAGAGGGAATGGTTGAAACAATAGCAGAAAGACTGGGAGTAGCACCAATCACTGAAAAGGTATATATTACAGATGTTGCTAGCGAATATGAAATTAAACAGGCCCTTTCTACAAGAAGAGAACAGGGTAAGCACGTAATTCCTGTTCCAACCTTTGAAATAAAAAAAGACTTTTCAGGTTATTTTTTAGATCCGCTTCAGATTTTCAGAAGAAAGGGAAAAGGCAGCTACCAGCTGGTGGGAGAAAAATCTGTTGTGCGTCCAACCTTTAGCTACATGGGGAGCTATACTATATCTGATTATACAATATATCAAATAGTAGAGCATGTAACCTCCAGTATTGAAGGCGTATCAAAAATATCCAGATTCAGGGCGGAAAATAGACCAGATGGTATATATATAGAAATGGATTTAGTGCTTATATATGGTTGCTTGATAAAACAGCTTTTGAGAGAAGTTCAAGAGAAGGTAAGTGAGCAGATTGTCCATTTGACTGCACTAAACATTAAAAGGATGAATGTAGTTGCAAAGAGCTTGGTAATGGATAATAGAAAGCAGAATTAGAGGTCTGGTTTTGCCTTTTAGATATTCATTTACTCTTGCATAATAAATGCGAAGAAATTTATTGGCACCAGCCATCATATAGACATAATAGTGCTTTCCTTCACTGCGTTTCTTGTCTAAAAACAAATAAACAGATTCATTACCTGGCTTTTGCCTCAGAATGCAGTCCATAACTTTAAAAAGTGTTTTTCGGAGTGATGCAAAGACCCTTTTTGAAATACCTCGCCCCTTAATATCAATTGTTCCAGATTGATAGGGACGTGAAGCTATACCTGCATAGGCAATAAGAACTTAACGGTTGTAGAACCTTCGTACATTTCCGATTTCTGCAATGAGCTGAGGTCCAAGGGTTATGCCTACGCCATACATACCCATAACTACTGGGTATTCTGGAAGTAATGATGCAATACGGTTCATTTCTTTGCGTAGCCTATCAAGTTAATCAATGAGAGAGTTAAGTTCCTGAATGCTTTCTTTTATCAGAAAATTTGTATTTGGATTCTTGGGCAACGTATTAATGGATTTAGATGCATATTTATAAATCTCACTAGCTTTTTGTGATTGATAATGATAACCAGATTTATGACACCATTTAATTACAATGCCAATAGGTTATCGAAAAATCAATCCATTTCTGATGTCCATCTTGCCGTGGAGTATTGCCAATAGTTTGTTTACATTTGGAAATGTTTGATCAAGATGTGTGAGTAAGCTATTATTCAGTACAACCTTGAGTTTTGTGTATGATGGGATAGGAGTAAATGAATTTTTAAAATATCTCAAAGACAACAAATGCTATTATTATTTTCTATTTTCACCAATAAAACAAAAAATTGTAATGAATTATTATTTTTATAGTCGTATAAACTTATAATTTATGGGAATATGAATATTTATTAAAAATGCTTGAAATTTATTATATAAAAATGTAATATATAGAAAGGTAGGGAAATATAGAGCTAAAACATATATAATAAGGAGCTATAAGTCATTCATATTCTTGATAATATCGATGACCTATTGGTTAGTAGTGTAAAATGACTCTGTGCTTTTTACATAAACATTTATAGTTATGTCGCATTATTTTATTAAAATACTTTTTAGGAATTGAAATATCAAGCACGTATTTAGTATTTAATCTTGCTGGGTCACGTTAACTATGGATGAGATATATAGTGAAGGTTGTTATAGCTTATTGAATCGTAGTAAGTGAATGGGCGTAGCTGTATAAATTTGAAAAGTATATTTATAGAGTAAAAAATATGTGTAATGTGGAAAAGTACTGTATCTTAATTTTATGGAATTAATTATCCGATTTTGAGGCGCACTATGGAATACGCAATATTGATGATTGACTACTAAGAGAATTTGTTCCCCCCACTTTACAAAAATCCATACAAACTTTACTGCTTTTTTTTCTTAAGGGATACTCTTATCATTTTAATTTCATCTTTTGAAAAAGTATTAACTTAATATTTGATAGTTTGTATAAAACCTTAATTCGGTTTATATAACTTAAGTTTAGAATGTATGGTAATTACTAGAATTATAGAGACTAGAAATACTAGACATGAAGTGGGGGAATCGTGTGACAAGTATTATTACTGATTATCTTAGACATATAACAAATCTTTTTGTTTCACTAGAGAATTCGTCTTTTGTTAATATTTTAGATGAAATCATAAAAGCATCACAGGAGCGGCGTACAATATTCTTGGTTGGAAATGGCATCAGTGGTATTACTGCTAGCCATTTTGCAAATGATTTAATAATAAATGCAGATAATAATATAATGGAAAAACTTGGATTTGGAATGAAGGTTATTTCATTATCAGATAATATGCCTTTTTTTACAGCTGTGTCTAATGATTATAGTTCAGACCAGGTTTATGTCAAGTATATAAAAGCGCATGCTAATGCACAAGATCTTTTAATTTTATTAACATCGACTATACCACAGAAAAGTATTATTGAGGCAGCAAAATTTAGCTATAAAAGAGGTTTACGTGTTGTTTCGATTACAGGCTTTGTCCCGAATGAATTAATGGAAAATTCCCATGTGGTATATAAAGTTGAAAACGAGAAACCTTCGTATGTTGAAGGGATACATATGTTTTTGTGCCACTGTTTAGCACTTCAGCTCAGGGATAAACTTAGACAACCAGTAGTATTTCTTGACCGTGATGGTGTAATAAACAAAAACAGAACTGACTACATAAAGTGTTGGGATGAATTTGTTTTCCTTCCTAATGTAGAGGATGCTATTCGGCGCCTTAATGATAAGGGCTATGCAGTAGTAATAATAACAAACCAATCTGCAGTAGGACGTAAGATTATGAGTGGTGATACATTAAATGAAATTCATGAAAAAATGTGTCAGCATTTGTATCATAACAGTGCACTAATTAGCAAAATATATTGTTGCACACATACACCATTTGAAAACTGTGATTGTCGCAAACCTAAGACGGGATTAATTAGACAAGCTTTTGAAGAACTACCGTTGGATATACGAAAAGGAATTTTTATAGGAGATAGCATTACCGATGTGAAGGCAGGGTTGGATTTTGGTCTTACAACTATTTTGCTGACAAATAACAATGAAGTTTTGAGTGATTCCAAAGTAGTTCCTCATTATATCAAAGAAGATTTGCCTTCGGCGGTAGATTTAATATTAAGCGGAAAATTTAAATATGAAGGAGAATTTATATGATTGCACTTGTTACAGGTGGGGCGGGATTTATTGGTTCTCATATTACAGATGAGCTTTTAGCAAAGGGTTATAAAGTGAGAATACTTGATGCATTGGCTGAACCAGTACACCCAAACGGAAAAGTACCGGAGTATCTGTCAAAGGAAGCTGAGCTAATAGTTGGGGATATTCGTAACAAAGAATTAATGTGCAAGGCATTAAGAGGTGTAGATGTTGTATTTCATCAAGCTGCACATCAGGGATATCTACAGGATTATAGCACGTTTTTTGATGTAAATAGTGTTGGGACTTCAATGCTGTTTGAGGTTATTGCCGAAAAGAAATATGATATTAAAAAGATAGTAATTGCATCTTCTCAAGCGGTATATGGTGAAGGACAATATTTCTGCCCAATACACGGAACTTTTAAACCAATGCCAAGAACAATTGAAAATTTATTAAAAGGTCAGTGGGAACATAGATGCCCTGTATGCGATAGTATAATGCAGAATGTTCATGTTTCGGAAGAAATTGTAGATCCCAATACTCAATATGCCATATCAAAATATTCTCAGGAGTTAATTGGTCATAATTTAGGACTGAGACACAAAATACCTGTCGTATGCCTTAGATATTCAATAACACTTGGTAAGAGGCAGTCTTTTTATAATTTATATACTGGAATATTGAGAAGTTTCGCCACTCAGATTTCACTAGGAAAGTCACCGATTATTTTTGAAGATGGTATGTCTCAGAGAGATTATATCCACATTGATGATGTTGTAGCAGCAAATATGTGTGTATTGGAAAATCCAGCAGCTGATTTCAAATCATTTAACGTTGGAACAGGTATAAGCACTACTGTATTAGAGTTTTTTGAGGAATTATCTGATAGCATGAACAGTAAGCTTGAACCAACAATGGAGGGTGAATTCAGAGTGGGTGATGTCAGACACATAGTATCTTCACCTACAAGGCTTGAAGCACTTGGCTGGAAGCCTAACAAAAATCTTCGCGCTATGATGAGCGACTACATTGATTATTTGAGTCAGACGAATAGCTTAGAAGACTACTTTGATTCAGCGATAAATGAAATGAGAAGCAAGACTGCAATTAGAAAGACTAAATAAAACACAAATGCATTTATTTATAAAAAAGTAAATCTTAATTATATTATTATTCGCAATAAAATAAGGAGAGATTAATATTGGTTATCTCTAAAACACCGCTTAGAATTAGTTTCTTTGGTGGCGGTACTGATTTAGAAAAATTTACGTGTGAAGAAGATGGAGCTGTTTTAAGCTGCACTATAGATAAATATATATATGTAATTGTTAAAGCAAGTAAGGATAATAAAATACATATTAAATATTTTGAACAGGAAAATGTAGACTGTATTGATGAAATCAAACATACCATAGTACGCGAGGCTATGCGAAAAACCGGCATAATCGGATATGTTGAAGTTGAAATACTTACAGAAGTACCTTACACAGGAACTGGGTTAGGTTCTTCTAGTAGCTTGACTGTAGGATTGTTAAATGCATTTTATGCTTATAAAAATGAAGAAGTATCTGATGAGGAACTTGCGAGGCAAGCCTGTGATATTGAAATTAGCATATTAAGGAAAACGATAGGAAAACAAGACCAATATATTGCTGCCTACGGGGGGTTAAATATTATCAGATTTAAACCTGACAGCACTGTTAGTGTACAGCCTATTGACCCAGGATATGACATATACTCTGCACTTCAAAAGTATTTATTATTGTTTTATACAGGAATAGGGCGTAAAGCTGAAAGTATACTTGAAGAGCAAACCAAGCATATTAGTTGTACAAGACCTATTCTGCGAAAGATGAAGGAGCAAGTGGAAGTTGCTTATAATATTATCTTAAGCAATAATCTCGAGCAAATTGGACCTTTGATGCAAGAAGGCTGGAACATGAAGAGACAACTTGCAAGTGAAATAAGCAATGAGAGGATAGATGAGCTTATAGAACTTGCAATTAAAGCAGGTGCCACAGGTACTAAAATTACAGGTGCAGGTGGAGGAGGCTTTATTCTCGTATTTTGTGAACCAGAAAAGAAGTATATGGTCCGTAGGGCTTTAAGCCAGCTTAAGGAGTTCAGATTTAGTTTCGATAAATGCGGAACGCAATTGTTATGGGATGAAGCAGCCATAGAAGAGTGCCTTACTAATCGAGCTATATTAGGATAGGTATTTTAAACAATATTTTAACTGAGTATTAGTTAATTTGAAAGAAGGTATTGATTATGACGCTATCGTCTATGATTAAATTCTTTTGTGAATCATTAGATACAATTTCTGTGGATCTTATTGAAAAAGTATCATATGAGATAGTTAGTGCAATTAATAAAAATGAATCTGTATTTGTTTGTGGTAATGGTGGAAGTGGAGCTAATGCAAATTTATTTTCTACTATAATATCAGATAATATTAAGAAAAATAATCTTGGATCACGAATTCAAAGCTTAAATAGCAATATGTCCACAATGACTTCCTTGGCAGAAAGCGCAGGCTATGATAAGGTATTCAGCTTTCAACTTGAAAAGAGAGCAAGGGCGTCAGATATTCTTGTTGTGATAAGTGGAAGTGGAAATTCACGAAATATCATTGAAGCAATTCTTACTGCAAAGAAGATTGGAATGTACACTATAGGATTAACAGGAATGGGAGGCGGAAGGTTGTCTTCGGTGGCTGATTTATCAATTATCGTTAGTTCTGATATTATGGAAGATATTGAGAGCATACATACAATTATCATTCATGCAATTTCTGAATATGTAGTAGCTGAATTGGACTGCGTTAAGTAACGTTAATTATTATAATTTTAAAGTAGGGGTGTAATAATGAAGGATGATTATATTAAAGGAACGGCAACATTTGTAATGGCTCATTGGAGACAAGACAATGATGCGAGTAGAATACATTTAGAAGAAGCGATTGATGGGATATGTAGGCAAACAGATGATAATTGGCAATTAGTTATTATCGATGATAAGTCTCCATGTCAAGAGGCTATAGAATATTTAAAAATAATTTCGGAGAAAAACCCTGAAAAAATAAAAGTAATATTTAAAGAAACAAATGATGGCCCAGGCATCTGTAGGAATATAGGAATTGAATGGGCATATAAGCATAACTCACCTATTATACTTTTTAACGATGCGGATGATATTTCAGATCCTAAGAGGTTAGAAACTGTAAGAAGAATATTTTGTGAAAATCCTGAAGCTAATGTAGTATATTCTACTTTTAGAGTAATCGATGAAAACAGCAATCCGGTTAATGAAAGTAAATTAACACCGTCTATCCTTGAAATTCTTGAAGGGCACAAGAATAATCCTATTCAAGGTAAGAATGCGTGGATTTTGATTGGAACAGAGTTAGGATATACTAATCTCACTTCTTCAACCTCTGTAAAAACAGCGGTAGCATATAAATATCCATTCCCATCTGAAAGAGTTTCTGAGGATCAGCATGCATGGCTTAGGTATTCTGCGGGAGGAGGGTGCTTTATTTATTCAGGTGATATAC
>JAEWZA010000459.1 GCA_023395575.1 Bacillota bacterium | reverse complement strand
CCCGTGTATCCAACCTTATTGAACATGTCATCAATCGCTGCCTTGGAAATACTGCTGCTTACATCGGGAAAATTAATTAGTATTGTAAGTCCGATAACCTTCGCCGGTGGAGGAGCCGCTTGAAAAGAAGCTGACGTTAAATTAGGACTGCTTTTTTGTGTTTCAGTGTCCTGCAAAGCTTCCTTTGGCAAAAGCTTGTCCCTTAATTCATTTCTTTTTTCGGCAATTAATTCAGGTTTTATTTCCAAATGCTTTTGGCGTTTACTTTCATTTGTGCCTTGTATAACTGCACTTTGTGCCAGTGAATTGTCTACTCCTTTAATAACTGAACTTTGTTGGAGTGCATTGTTTACTCCTTTATAGATTTCTCCTGATGAAACAAGTTCGGTTTGATCGCTATTCAAATCCGCATAACAAATCCATCCTGTTTCAGGGTCACGGCAAAGGGTATAGCCATCAGGACTTTCAACATGTTGGTAGTATTCATCACCTGTTACCTTAACTTCAACTACAGAATTATCAGGCTGTGTAAATTCCATAATCCTATCAACATAAGGTGCAGCATACACCCCTGAACCTAAAAATAAACTAATACACGTAAAAACAGTTACCACTAAAGCCTTTTTAACTATTTCTCTCAAAATAACCCCCCCTTAGATATGCACTTTCCATATAAATAATAATTAATCCATATTATAGTAATGCGAAATATATATATCTTTAGGGTTGGTTTTAACAAATTGAGATTTATTGAATATATATCGTGAGGGCTTTAAACCGAACGTCTTAGACAAGGTAAAAACAGAAATTCCTGACAATAAGAACCTAATCGAGAATTTCTGTTTTCTATTTTTCTTTATATTTAATTATTCAAATGCTTTTTTATGAAATAGAGGATAGTTTATTTTTCTTCTAGAAGCTTCTTTTTCATCAATGCAAAATCTATGGCGTCTTGAGCTCCATCACCATTCAAATCTGCAGCCTTGTCCCAGAATTCATACCTTTCCACGTCCATACCTAACAAAATCATTTTCAATGTTGCAAAATCAAGTGCATTAAAAGCTCCGTCTCCATTAACATCACCTTCAAGGATGGCTGGTGAAGTTGTTCTGCAACGGTCAAAAAAATCAAAGACATCAGGAAGCACCAAAGGTACCATTCCCGGATGGTCTGCATTTACTTCCTTATACTCATTTTTGTAGCCTTTATTGGTCATCCATGAATTTAATAACCTGCTTGCACTTAATGATGGTGCCTGAGTTCCTTCAGTTATAAAAATTGGAGTATTGCTTACATTGTTCCATGGATACCCTGTTTCCTGTACAAATGGTCCCGACATAGGTGCTAGAGCAGTCCAGTATTTAGAATATTTACCGCCAATGTACCATGTACCACCGCTACCCATAGAGTGTCCAGTAAGAAATATCGCACCTGTATCAATTGGATATTCGTTTAATACTATTTCCAGTACATTGATTACGTCTTTTTCGCTGAGTTCATTTGTGCGCTCACTGTCCACTGTAACTTGAGACATGAGTTTTGCTGCTTCATCCGGTTGGCCGAAAGGAGCAGAAAGTCTTAGGAAGTTTCCATATGCACCGGTATGTCCAATAGGTGAAACCAATATGTATCCGTGTTGCATAGCAAGATTAATCATTTGGTTATTGTTCTGAACCAAATATGAACTCTCATCATTTCCAGCTCCATGCAGAAACATAACCAAAGGCAACTTTGATTTACCATCCCAATTAGTTGGAACGCAGAGTCTGTAGCGTTCGGTAGTATTAGCTTCCGGAAAATAGTAAGTCCTATTCTGATCACCTTTTGCCTGCCACTGTGAGGAGTTAGGATTGGCAATTGACTTTGCAAGAGCCTGAGACGAAAGAATTACATTTTCTGCATTGAGTGTTGTTCCAAAAGAAATTGGACGCTCACCTGCAGCATATATATTTGGAGAATCAAACATCACTGGTAATGTTATTGTTATTGCCAGTGCTAATACAGAACAAAGTACTTTCTTCAAAATTATTCCCCCCTATAATGATTATTCATTGGTAATTAATCGGTTATACATTTCAATTATTACATTACTTACGTTAATAGTAAATAAGTATTTTTGAGCCCTTGCAACTGCTTTTGAGTATGTGGGATCAATTTATTTTACTCTCATTTCTGTAACAATAATTGATGTTCTAAAATATTAAGAATCCTATAAACTTCTTACAATAAGCACTTTAACATTTTCAGAGCACAAATAAAGAACCAATACTTTGTATTACAGTATTGGTTCTTATTTGTCTAACAACTCTAATTTTGATTAATTTAACGCTAATTGAACTTCTAATATATGCTTGTAAAATTAGCTTCCAAGTAAAATCATTTTCAACTTTGCAAAGTCAATAGCATTAATATCGCCATCCGAATTAAGATCTGCATTCTCTTTATTTATGCTATTAGATGAATCTAGCAAGTATTTTTTTAGCAATGCGAAATCCAATGCATCAACATTGCCATCGCTATTAACATCTCCAATTTTTCCTTCTTGTGAGCCTTCAGGTAAGCCAACCAACTTAATATTATCAATATTTAAAGTTCCAGAATTACTATTACCATACATAAAATGTAAAGAGCCTACTTTGTACACGTCAAAAGTTTCACTGCTATCCTGCGCAGGTGGCTGATAATCCATTCTTCTTGTAAATGCTGAAAAAGGAATTTCAACTGTAGTCCAAGAGGTACTAGGTTTTATAACATAAACCCAGTGTTCTCCGTCTTCTCCTTCAATCTTACTTTTTTCAGCTATAAGTAGTCTAACTTCATTTGTGTTTGAAGCTTTTATATCAAAGGATATTTTTTGCCATTTCTCCCAATCTTGATTTCTATGTTTGTTGTCTACAACACCCCAATATCCATTTGATGAACCTGCATATGTTATTTCCAAGCCTTTATTGGTTTTTCCACTAGAAATCTTGCAGTCTGCAGTAGCATTAACACCTGAATATGCTGACCACTCCAAAGTACCTTCGAAATCTTCAATAAGCTCTTCTCCGTAAGCTGGTGTCGCAGGTTCATGAGGAGGATCTGGCTCTGCTTCAACTGGAGGAGTCCATTCATAGGTTGTCCCAGTAGTTAATATTGCATTTAAGATTGGCTGGTCAAACTTTCTGGTATCTCTGTTATAAAACGCCATGTCATTGTCAACAGAACCAAACACTCCATTATCCCAAGCACCAGAAGCAAATCCATAGGATGTAGCCTGATCACTTACAAAATCCCACCATTTTATAGCAGAATTTCTATCGGAATGTCCCATTACACCATATTCTCCAAGATACACAGGTATGTTATTTTTGTCTGACCATTTTTTAACCTGCTTAAAAACCATATTTACGGCGTCCATATCATTTTTAGTTCCCCAGGTACCCTGCCACTGGTGAGTGAAATTGTATGGATCATAGTAGTGAAAAGTTGCAATAAGATTTGGGTCGTTTGGAATTTCCAACAAGCTTAATGTATTATAGCTATTCCAGAAACCTGATCCAAGAATTACATTTCTAGTAGGATTAGTCTTTCTTATTATACTTAAAACCCTTCTGTTCATATCGTTTATCTGGCTATCTGTTATATAACCATGTGGCTCATTTAATATCTCAAAAACCAGATTTTCCGACTTGCCTTTAAAGCGTTCTGCAATTTGTTCCCATATTTTTTCAAATCTTGCTATATTCTGACTATAGTTATCCATAAGCCAAGTATCATGGTGTGAATTAATTACTGTAACAAATCCACGAGAAAGTGACCAATCTACTACAGTTTCAATTCTGTCTAAGAAGCTTTTGTCAACAGTATAAGGACTGTTTGCAAGTGTATGCTGATCCCAACGAATTGGAATTCTAATATGCTTGAAACCAGCCTGCTTATAATCATCAAAATAGTACTCCTGAGCTGCCTTTGACCAAGAACCCTCCGTTGGCGCATCAAACGTATTCCCAAGGTTCATACCTATTCCCATCTTTTTTACCATATCCTGAGGACTGGTAGCAGCATAGGTAGTTATTGGCAATAAGCTCATAATAATGCTGAATGATAAAATCAGTGCTAAAAACTTTTTCATTAATTTTCCCCCCATGTGTAAATTTTACATAATATCTAATTTAATTATATAAACCTACATCTTTTTATGCAATTATCATATAGCACTCAATTGTACTATATTACTCAATAGACAAAAATTCTAATTGTACTTAGCTTCAAAATGGAGGTTATTGATTATAGAAAATTTCATTACTTCAGCGACGAGTAAGTTAATCGGGAGATATTCTCACAGCCCGAAACCCACAGTGGTAACCGCAGCTTATAGAAGTGGTTGATTTTTTGCCTCATTATACCACAGAAGCACCTCTATGTGTTATCATTATATTAATACTAGCAGTTGTCTCACAACTGATTATATTATATGAAGCATTCGAGGAATATAACATGGAAGTGATTTTTAACATCAACAAATAAAAAAAATAATGTTAAAAGGCACTAGTAAGGAAGATTTGGTGTAATATGATTAATGAAAAGCAATCAATGTTTAATCCCTATATTATTGAGGTTTTTTGCATAAATGAAAAAAATGTCCCCTATCCTGTAGGAACCCATTTTGAAGAAAGGGTTGTCAGGTTCTATGAGCTTGAACTAATTACAGGAGGAACTGGAACTATTATTACCAACGGTGAAACTGCTAAAGCCTCAAAAGGTGATGTGTTTTTAAGAGAGCCCGGCACATTAGTTGAAGGATATTCCGGCTATTATTTTATTGTCATCGTTTTTGACGCATTTTATGATATTTCTAATAAAGGCCTTTACGCAAGCTCTTCTCCTTATTGGATTACAGATGAAAAAGAAATGCTCTGCAATGTTGAATTTTTCAACGAAGTGCCTTATAAACTTACAACTTCTAATTATGAGATTGAGTACTTATTCCAATCGGTATTTAATGAGTTTATCAAAAATCAGCAAAATTGCCAATTGACTTTGAAAGCGCACCTTATGAACTTATTAAATCTCTTACTTGTATCCCCCGAAAACGCCATAAAAAGAATCAATAGACGGTCTTTTGAAAATAATTATGGAATAATAAAAGCTTCTCAAAAGTACATAGATAACAACCTGCATAAAGATTTTACATTGCTTGACCTTGCTGAAAGGTGTGGAGTTAGTAGAAATTTCTATTGCAAGATATTCAAGAGTATAATCGGACTATCACCATTTGATTATATTATTCAAAGCCGGATGAATACCGCAAAAAGATTATTGACTACAACAAATATGAAAATATCTGATATAAGTATCATATGTGGAATAAACAACATAACCTACTTCCATAAGCTCTTTAAAAAACATGTTAATATGACTCCTGCAAATTTTCGTGAAAGATTCAGTTTCACAAAAGCAAAATACAAATTATAATTTTATTTTTTGGAGTATAATAATATTTACTTGAAGTGAACTGTAAGGCAACCATAATTTAATTATTCATAAATTAAATAACTTTCTATAATATTCTCGATTTATTCTTCCTATAATATAGAAGTCCTGCAAGCATAATGAGGAAGCAAACTAGAAAATAATACAGGAATAGAGGATGCGTTATACTTCCTGATATGATTACCAACGAGCCAATGCAAGCCAAAATTGGAATAAGGAAACCCTTTATTTTGCTTTTTATCTGTCCCTGCTTTGAAAGCTTCATAACTGCAAAATAGAGTACGATGTAATTTAAATAACTTACGCCAATTGCAATCTCAGATACATCTCCCTGCATACCGTTTTTCTGGGTAATATAGTGGATCGCTAACCATATTAAAGAAAGTAGATATACAAATATCGCAGAATTAAAGGGCATACCAGCAAGCTTTGCATTCTCTTTTTTAAGCACTTCACTCCCCGGTATCATATTACGTAGCGCCAAAGAATACGGCATACGGATAAAGCCAAGTACGATTCCATTCACTGTACCAAGAACTGAGATAACCACAAAGATGAGTATGAATTTTGCTCCGATATTACCAAACAGCATAGTTGCAGCTGTAAAGACTGAGCTATCTCCCTGTTCCAGAATTTTATCAGGACCAAGTAATGCTGTAAGTCCTACAAAGTACATCACATAGGCAATTAGGATAACCAAAGGAGATATGGTAAGTGCAAATGGCAGATTTCGTTTACTGTTCTTAATTTCGTTACAGATAGAAGTTGAAACAATCCATCCGTCAAAGGAAAAAGCA
>JAEWZA010000439.1 GCA_023395575.1 Bacillota bacterium | reverse complement strand
AACCAAAAGTCATTTGAGTAAGGTCATTTGTACCAAATGAGAAGAACTCAGCTTCCGTTGCAATTTCATCGGCTGTAAGTGCCGCTCTTGGTATTTCTATCATAGTTCCTACTTTATATTCTAGTTTAACACCTGATTTTTCAATAACTTCAGCAGCTGTTTTTACAACAATTTCTTTTACAAATTTTAATTCTTTAATATCTCCTACTAATGGAATCATTATTTCAGGAATAACTGACATTCCATTTTTATTTACATTGATAGCAGCTTCTATAACAGCCCTTGTCTGCATTTCGGCAATTTCAGGATATGATACCGCCAAACGACAGCCTCTGTGTCCCATCATTGGATTAAATTCATGCAAACTAAGCACTATGCCCTTTAGCTCCTCAAAAGACATTCCCATTTCTTTTGCAAGAGCATTGATATCTTCATCCTCTTGCGGTAAGAATTCATGTAATGGTGGATCTAAGAATCTGATGGTTACAGGATAGCCCTTCATTGCAGTAAATAGCCCTTCAAAATCGCTTCTCTGCATAGGTAAGAGTTTGTCAAGTGCTTTTCTTCTTTGCTCTTCAGTTCTGGCAACAATCATTTCTCTCATTGCAGAAATTCTATCAGCATTAAAAAACATATGCTCTGTTCGGCAAAGTCCTATACCTTCTGCTCCAAACTTCATAGCTTGCTCAGCATCAGCAGGGGTGTCAGCATTTGTTCTTACCTTTAAAGTTCTTACTTCATCTGCCCACTTCATAAGTGTAGCAAAGTCTCCTGTCATTTCTGGTTCAACAGTTGGCAGCTGTTCTCCGTATACATTACCAGTTGAACCATCCAATGAAATCCAATCACCTTCTACATACTTCTTTCCATTCTTGTCAAGGAAATATTTCTCTTCCTCATTTATTTTAATGTCACTACAGCCCGCAACACAGCAAGTACCCATACCACGAGCTACAACTGCAGCATGTGAAGTCATTCCTCCACGACCAGTCAATATTCCCTGTGATACATGCATACCCTCTATATCCTCTGGTGAAGTTTCAAGTCTTACAAGAATCAGTTTGTTTTCACCCTTATTTGCAGCTTCAGTAGCATCCTCTGCAGTGAAGTATACCTTACCTGTTGCTGCACCAGGTGATGCCGGTAGTCCTTTAGCAACAATAGCTGCTGCTTTTAATGCCTTGGTGTCAAAATTCGGATGTAGAATAGCATCTAATTGCTTTGGATCAACCTTCATAATTGCTTCTTCCTTAGTAAGCATATTTTCAGCCACTAAGTCAACTGCAATTTTTAGCGCAGCCGCTGCTGTCCTCTTGCCATTTCTGGTTTGAAGCATAAAAAGCTTACCATTTTCAATCGTAAACTCCATATCCTGCATATCCCTGTAATGCTTTTCCAATGTACCGGCAATCTTAACGAACTCATCATATGCAGCAGGATTAACCTCCTTCATATGTTCCATAGGTTGAGGAGTTCTGATACCTGCAACAACATCCTCGCCCTGTGCATTCATTAAGAACTCACCATAGAGCTTCTTTTCACCCGTTGACGGATTTCTTGTAAAGGCAACACCTGTACCAGAATCATTACCCATATTTCCATAAACCATTTCCTGTACATTTACGGCTGTTCCCCAGTCACCAGGAATATCATTTAATCTTCTATAATAAATAGCACGTGGGTTGTCCCATGAACGGAATACAGCCTTTATTGCTTCCATTAGCTGTATTCTAGGTTCTTGTGGGAAATCAAACCCTTTTTCATTTTTAAACAACGCTTTATATCTCTTAACAATTTCCTTTAAATTTTCTGCTGATAAATCGGTATCAAATTTTGCACCATTTTCTTCTTTTACATCGTCAAGTATTTTTTCAAACTTAGCTTTTTCAACTTCCATTACTACATCAGAGAACATCTGTATAAATCTTCTGTAGCTGTCATATGCAAATCTTTCGTTACTAGTAAGCTTTGCAAGTCCCTCTACAACCAAATCATTTAAACCAAGATTTAGAATTGTGTCCATCATACCAGGCATTGAAGCTCTTGCACCAGATCTGACAGAAACTAAAAATGGATTTGTTGGATCACCGAAATTCTTACCAACAACTTTTTCTGTCTTAGCCAGCATTTCATAAATCTCATTTTCAATTTCTTTTGAAATAGTTTTGCCATCGCTATAATATCTTGTACAAGCCTCTGTGGTTACAGTAAACCCTCTTGGAACCGGAAGTCCTAAGCCAGTCATCTCGGCTAAGTTAGCACCTTTTCCCCCAAGAAGATTCTTCATTTTTGCATTCCCTTCATTGAAAAGATAAACATATTTTGACATAAAAGCCTCCCTGCAAAAAATATATTATAACAAAACCGTAATAACGATTTTTGTTTTCAACAAATAACTGTACCAATGAAAAATCTTTTGTAATCAGAAGAAAAAATCAGCGAGATATCTCAACTGATTTTAAGGCATATATTAATCTTCAATAAGTGTTTATTCTAAAGGAGTTTCCTCAACTAGAATTTTTTCTTTGCTTGTTCTAACATAGGTTATTTTTCCTTCTGCTATTTCATTAATAGCAATAGTAACTTCCTTTTCAGAATTTACTTTTGAAAGCTTTGGTGAGCCATCTACTAACTGTCTAGCTCTCTTAGCCGCCTCAACTACCAATGTATATCTGCTATCAGCAGTTTTCATCAAATCATTTATCGAAGGATAAATCATTATAAATACCTCCCGTTTTGTGAAATCTTTTAATAAACCATATTTATAAATTGTAATATTATTTTTGTTAACTTTCGTATATAATCACTGGCTGTGCAGAAGAATTATCAATCACGAAAGTTTAATAACTATATATTATTGACCATCAACCTTATTTTCAAATGTACTTAACAGTTCAGTATTTCTTGATGGTTTTAGACGTTCTGCATCTAATATTTTTTCAATTTTTAAGACAGCATTATCAACACAATCATTCAAAACTAAATAATCATATTTTGATGCACACTTCATTTCCTTAAAAGCCTGTTCCAATCTTTTTTCGATAACATCACAGCATTCCGTCCCTCTGTAGACTATTCTTCTTTTTAGCTCTTCATATGATGGCGGAATAATGAATACTAAAACACATTCAGGATACTTCTGCTTTATTTCAAGAGCACCTGCAACTGTTATCTCTAAAACAACATCTAGACCATCCTGAATACATGATTCAACATATGCTTTTGGAGTTCCATAATAATTATCACAGTACTTATCCCATTCTATTAAACCATTATTATCTATCATGTCTAAAAACTTGCTTTCAGATACAAAAAAATAATTCTTACCTTCTATTTCACCCTCACGTGGTTTCCTAGTAGTTGCCGATACAGAATACTTAGCAGTATCTCTTTGTGCTAATAATTTTTGACAAACTGTTCCTTTACCTGCCCCAGATGGACCTGACACTACAACTAATAACCCCTTTTGTTGCATAGCGTCCTCCTAATCAACTATTGTTTCATCATCATTATCATTTGTATCAGCATCCTTTGTATTCAGTCTATGAGCAACTGTTTCAGGCTGAACTGCTGATAAAATAATATGATCACTATCAGTAATAATAACTGCTCTTGTCCTTCTGCCATATGTTGCATCTATTAACATTCCTCTATCTCTTGCCTCTTGTATAATCCTTTTAATAGGCGCAGATTCAGGACTTACTATTGCAATTAATCTATTTGCAGAAACAATATTACCAAACCCTATATTTATAAGCTTCATACTATCCTCCTAAGCCCAATTTGGGCAAATAAATTTGGTGTAACTAACAATGGAAACTTCAAAAACCACTTGTGGTTTTTGTGGCTCGAAAATGCATTATGTTTGCACAAACTTATTTTTCGAGCTGCTATCCTCCCATGCCCACTTTGGGGCATCTATATTTTATTTAACTATCATGTAAAAGTCATTTAATACTTTGTAAAATCCAAAATATTGAATCTATTCGATGTTCTGAATTTGTTCTCTGATTTTCTCTGTTTCACTTTTAAGTTCAAGAACATTTTTTGTTATAATTATATCATTTGACTTTGATCCGATAGTGTTTATTTCCCTATTTATTTCCTGTACTAAAAAGTCAAGCTTTCTTCCAACAGGTTGCTGCTGTATACT
Source organism: Bacillota bacterium (assembly GCA_023395575.1). Lineage (GTDB taxonomy): Bacteria > Bacillota > Clostridia > Acetivibrionales > DSM-1351 > Ruminiclostridium. The sequence continues at coordinate 3,300 of JAEWZA010000439.1, read as the reverse complement.
TAATATATCTCTTAGCTGTGATAAATGACTTCCCAGTCTTACCAACTCTTCATCTATACTACATCTATCAGCAAAAATAGCAACTTCCATTGCAATTCTGTTTTCATCAATAGTTTGTTGGTTCAAAAGATCCTTTATCCTATTTTCAAGTTTAAGTTTATATTCTGAAACAACTTCAGGACTTCTTTCAGATATATGTTTAATTATTTCTTGCATATTATCTGCCTTTTGCAGAAGGCTTTCTCTTAACTCATTACCTTCCTTTTCACGCATTTGAATCAATGACGAGATAGCAGCTACTAATGCATTGTATAATACTTTCCATAGCTGTTCTTCATCATCTTCATTTTTTTCAATTCTCAATACATCTGGTAATCTAGATACTAAAGATACACTTATGTCATCAGCTAAATTATACTTAACCTTTAGCTTCTCAATAGCCTGTATGTAAGCATCAGCTAAAGCCTCATCAAGTGTAACACTTTTTGAATCCTCAGAACGGTCTTCAAATGAAATAAATATATCAACTTTACCTCTATATATGCTTTTTGATACTATTTCTCTAACTCGTTCCTCTAAAAAAGCAATCTGTCTAGGTAACTTAATATAGAAATCTATATATCTATGATTTACACTTTTAATTTCTACAGTAAACTCCTTGCCACTATCACTGAAGGTTCCTCTTCCGAAACCAGTCATGCTCCTAACCATAAATTCCTCCACTAGATGAGCTTCTAAAAATAAACAATCTCGTAAAGTATTATAACACAATTTCATATTATTTAAAGAATTTTTTACTACTTTTCTTTATTTTTTTCCGATTTGCTTCAAATTGCTAATTGTTATGTGTTTTTCATATAACCTTGACATATGTGCCCAAGATGAAATGTAGAAACTGAAAACAATTTATATAATTTTAATTTGTTTTTTCTGCTATAAAAACTACTATAATTACCTTTTTTTTAAGTAATATAAAATTGTAATTTTTATACAAATGTTATACACCAAAATTAATGTGACAATTCATATGAAATATTTCCCAAAAATCTATTTAATTATACACAAAATGGAGGATTTACTCCTCCATAAATAAAATAGCAACTTAATATATTATAATCTTAAAACATTTTCAATTGCCTGTTGTACTCTGGATTTGTCAAAAGGTTTTACTACAAAGTCCTTTGCACCCATTTTTATAGCATCAATAACCATAGATTGCTGTCCCATTGCAGAAACCATAAGTATTTTTGTATTTGGGCTTGCTTCATTTATACCCTTTATTGCCATAATACCATCCATTTCAGGCATTGTTATATCTAGCGTAATAATATCAGGTTGATGCTTTTTTGCCTGCTGAATAGCTTCGTAACCATTTGAGCCTTCACCGACAACTATGTAATTAGAATTTTCTTCTATCATTCTTTTTATTAATGTTCTCATAAATACAGCATCATCAACAACTACAAATTTTATTTCTCCCATTTGATACATCTCCTAGTTCATACATCATTAGTGATAAAGCAACAATCCCAGCTGTTTCCGTTCTAAGAATCCTGGGTCCAAGAGTTAATTTATTGATACCTTTAGATTCAGCTAGTTGTATTTCTTGTTCAGTATAACCGCCTTCTGGGCCAATAAAAATTGAAGCTGTTTTAACAACAGAGCATTTTGTTACTATAGCTTTAAGACCAGTTGAACTTTCTTTCTCATAAGGAATTACTGACAAATCAAATTTTGAAGCTGAATTGACAGCCTCATTAAACTTAATAGGCATACATATTTTAGGAACAATTCCTCTATTAGATTGTTTAGCTGCCTCTAGACTAATCTTTTGCCATCTTGATACTTTATTTTGAGCATCCTTGTCAGTATTAATTTTAGATATACATCTCTCAGTTATAACTGGTACTATCTCATATACTCCGATTTCAATACACTTCTGTACAATCAAATCCATTTTGTCAGACTTAGGTAAGCCTTGATATAGGGTTACCCTAAGATCAGACTCGGTTTGGTTTGATTCTGTATTAATAATGTCAGCAACAATATAATCATTAGCAATTTCATATATCTCTGACAAATAGTCAAAGCATTCACAACAGACTGTTACAACATCTCCTTTTACAGCTCTTAAAACCTTTTTCAGATGCTGATAATCCTCACCAGTGATAGTTATTCTATTATCTCTTATCTGTGAACTATTTACAAAGTATCTTGACATTTGAACACCATTGCCACCCATTCACCCATTTCCTGGGTTTCTATACAAGCTAACTTGCTTTTTGCGCAAGCATCTAAAACTTCTAATTTTCTCTCTTTTATTATACCAGATGTAATAAATAAAGAGTCATTTCTTTTTAAATAATAAGGTATAACTGATGCCAAGTCAATAATTACATTTGCTATAATATTTGCAACTATAATATCATACTTTTTGTCATCCTGCTTTAAATCAGTTAAAACGCCTTTAAAAACCTGCATATTTGAGCTTTCGTTATTTGTGGAAATATTTTCAGTAGCAACCCTTACTGCCACCTCATCAATATCAATAGCTTCAACCTTTTGTGCACCAAGCTTTGCTGCAATTATTGACAAAATACCTGTTCCACAGCCAACATCTAGCACTTCAAATTCTTCTTTCATATACTTATCTAGTAATTTTGAACACATTTGAGTTGTCTCATGGGTTCCTGTTCCAAAAGCCATTCCAGGGTCCATTTCAACTACGATATCATTCTGCTCAACATCATAATGCTCCCAAGTAGGCTTAATAACAATCCTATCTGTAAGTCTAAATGGCTTATAATACTTCTTCCATGATGTGGACCAATCCTCATCTTCTATTTCTCCATAGCCATCTATACCCTTACCAACATCAAGAAATTGGGATATGTTTTTCAGTCCATCGTTTATTTGCTTAAGGATATCGTTTATTTCTAAGCTGTTTTGAAAGTAAGCCTTGATTATAACATCCTCACCTAATGATTCAATAAACTCATCATCAGCATAATCTAATGTATCTGCTTTTAATATTTCCTTTCGTATATCAGAGGGATCCATTATTGCAATTCCGCCTGCACCCATAGAGGTTAGCAGCTCAGAGACAGCCTCACTTGCTTCATTAGTTGTATTTACACGTATTTCGTACCATTTCATAAAATACCCATGCCCTACATTTCATTCTCAACATTAGGAAATATGTATTTCCTTTAAAGAAATAGCATAGGCTCGGCACCTCCCTATATTTTTTATCTCTGCTTTTCCTCCAAAACTTTACTTAAATGCATCCTTCATTTTGTC
>JAEWZA010000434.1 GCA_023395575.1 Bacillota bacterium | reverse complement strand
TAGCACCAGGCTCTATAGTAACAAATCCTGCAATAAATTTTTCGGGTCAAATTGAGTCAAGCAGGGGTTTAATTAGTCTTGTGTTCCTAGATAACACTATAGGTGATGAGCTAATTAAAACAGATGGCGATTTTGCTTTAATTACTTTCAAAATAAAGGATACCGCCACTGCAACTACAACACCATTGGAATTTAAACCATTAGAATTTGGTTGTGGTGCAAATACAATCAACGGTAGCATTACTATTACGCCCCGATATGATAATCCTCTTACTGTAAAAATAGAAAATGTTACAGGTGCGCCAGGAAGTATAATAAATGTGCCTGTTACGCTTACAGGTGTATATTTTTCTGGAAATGTAGGAACCTTTAACTTTTATATAAAATATGACAGCGTATTTTTAGATGCAGTGTCTGTAACTGCCGGAGAAATAATAAAAAATCCTAATGTTAACTTTTCTACAAACATCAATACCGATAAGGGTGTAATCAGTTTTGTATTTCTTGATAATACAATAGGAGATGAGCTAATTACTTCTAATGGGGTTTTGGCAAATATTCAATTTAAAACGCTAATGAGAGGAAAAACTACTTTGAAATTTGATGATAATTTTGTTTTTGGAGACGGCTATATGAACAAAATACCTTATGTACAACAAACTCCAGGAACGGTTACCATAGCAGTAACGGAATTATCTCCTATAATTAGCCCGACCTCAGTATCATTTTATTTGGATGTCGCAACAGATATACCCGTAACTCTTACACCATATGGACATACTTTTATGGGTATCACTGGACTGAGAAAGGGAGTTGACTATATAGTATCAGGGAATACAGTAACTATTCTTAAGAGTTATCTTAGTACGCTGTCAATGGGGACAAAGGTACTTACCTTTGATTTTGGTGTAGCAAACAATCCTGTCTTGATGATAAATACAAAGATACGGCCTATTTTTCCTTTGAATGTGAGAATTGGGACTGCAATAGGTAATAAGGATGATATTGTAACAGTGCCGGTGACACTTTCAAATGTGAAGGATGTAGGAAATGTGGGAACCTTTTTGTTTGAGGTTAAGTATGATAATACCCTTTTAGAAGCAGTATCAGTGAAACCTGGTGACATTATTACAAATCCTGATGTGAACTATTTCTCAAAAATTGATTCTAGTACTGGTACAATTAGAATGCTATTTTTCGATGATACAATGGGTGATGAACCTATTACAAATGATGGGATATTAGCAAACATTACATTTAAGATATTAGAATTTGTAAATAATACAACACCTATAACATTTAAAGATGGCGGGGTTTTTGGAGATGGAAAGTTTGAAAAGGTAGTAAATGTTATTTTCAGCAATGGCAGTGTTGTTATAGAAGATACCGAAAGTCTTAATTTATCAATTGGAGAAGTAACTGGAAAAGAGGGTGAAGTAGTAAAAGTCCCTATTAGCTTCAAGAATGTTGCTAATTTAGGTAATATAGTGAGTTGTGATTTCAGAATAGGTTATGATACTAACTTATTAGAAGCAGTATCTGTTGAACCAGGTCCTATAGTAACAAATGCAGAAGTGAATTTTGCCACTAATATTAGTACAACTAGTGGAGCTATCAGCATTTTATTTCTTGATCATACATCAGGAAGTGAATTGATTAACCAAGATGGTGTGTTTGCAAATATTAATTTTAAACTCAAGACTCCTGCTGATGCGGAAACATCAACGCCTGTTACAATCAAAGAGATTGGAACGTTTGGAGATTCCAACGCAAACCCAGTACCTGTATTCTCAAAAATCGGTAGTGTTACTATAATTCGTTCTACTATCGTAGAGCCTAAAATAAAACCTTCAGTTACAGATTTTAGATCAGGTACTCCATTTAACATAATAGTAGAGCTTACTCCAAATGGGAATAAATTTATAGGTATTGATGGCTTGAGAGTAGGCTATGATTATTCAGTGTCAGGAAATACTGTAACACTAAATAATAGTTATCTTAACAGTCTTGAAGGTGGGCCTAATAGACTGACTTTTGACTTTGGCATTGGTGATAAAAATCCTGTGTTAGAAATAATAGTTAATGCAGGGACACCAAGTATAAATCCTGATTATAATATAGTAGATAAAAATGATTTAAAAAACATAGTTGTAGAGCTTGCTCCAAAAGGATATCCTTTTAAGGGGATTATAGGGTTAACAGAGGGAACTGACTACACGGTATCTGGAAAGACATTAACATTACTTGCAAGTTATATAAGTAGTCTTGAGTGTGGTACAACGAGACTTACCCTTGATTTTGGTGTAACGAACAATCCAATTTTGAGTGTAAAAGTCATTGATTCAAGCTTAGAACTTCCTCTTGAAGTAACAGTAGGAACAGCAAAAGCTAGCGTAGGTGATACAGTTAATATACCAATTACCTTTGCAAATGTTGCTAACGTAGGAGATATTGGAACATGCAATTTTTATATAAGCTATGACCCTTCTAAAGTTGAAGCGACATCAGCATTACCAGGTTCAATAGTTAAATATGCAGCTGTTAACTTTTCCAGTAGAATTGATAATACCAAGGGTGTAATCAGTTTTGTATTCCTTGATAATACCATAGGCGATGAATTGATTGACGAGGATGGTGTTTTCGCCAATATTACGTTTAGGGTTAGAGGGGGCTATTCTACAAGTTCGCCTATCATTATTAAAGAGGGCGGAGCTTTTGGTGATGCTAATATGTCTAAGATTAATAATATTATAAAGGAAGATGGAATTTTATACATTTATTATTAATTATAATTACAGTGGTTTAGCGGTATAAAAGGATACTAACTGAAAGCTTAAATGAGAAGAAATGTTATATTACAAAATTTAAATTGAGCAGGTCAATTTTGGCTTAACTATTTAGTGTGATTTATAGTTGATAATTTTAATAATACAAATCAATATTCTTTATGAAATATCCGTGAGTGTGAAGTTTTGAACTAACCTCCAACTGTTAGACCTAATTGATATGTATCCCATTTGCTGGTTTTGTCCAGAAAGGGGGGACATATCACTAACGATTGGAGGTTGGTTTTTAATGTTAGAAGTCCTTTGATAAAATAAGTTTACTGCTTTTATAAAATTAGGAAGGTAATTGTAATAATATGTAGAAATTACATAAGTATAATTTCTACATAGGAGACGGTACTGTGAATAAACGATTTTTAACCTTTTTGCTTGTATCAATTATGATTATTTTTGCATCTGGTTCTTTTTCAATAGTAACATTTGCAGCAAATGCTGATGCAAATAAAATGAATGAATTATCAGAAAAAATAGAACAGTTAAGTAAAGAGAATAAGGAACTTAGAATATTACTAGATAGTATAAATAAGGAAAGTGTAAGTAAAGATGATGTTATTAAGTTTCTAGAGGATAAAGAGGACAAGCTTATTGCTACGGCAGACCACACTATTAATCGCGTAAACTTTTGGCTTACATTTTTAGGTGTTTTTCTAACTGTTTTAGCCTTGCTTAGTGCTATTGCACCATATTTAATAAATAAACCCAGAATAGATAAGCTAGAAAAGGACATAGAAAAATACAAATCAGATATTGAAGCAGCTAGAAATGAGTTGAATACTTCCAAAGAAGAGCTTAGCAAATCAACTAAATTATTAGATGCTTCAAAAAGCGAATTTGCCAAATCAACTAAATTACTTAAATTATCAAGGAGTCAGTTTGAGGGCGTTAAATCAAGGTCCGAAGATGCAGCAGAATGTGCAGCGGCAGCACAAGAATATGCTGAAAAACAGTTTAAAGAAGTCGATGGCAAATATAGTTTAATTAAGCGAGAAATGGAAGAAATACGTGATGAAGTTAAGGATTTGGCTGAAAAAGCTAAAGAATCTGAGCAAAATGCTAAGGAATCAGAAAATAAAGCTAAAGCATCAGAGTATTTTAACAAGGCTTATAGTATTAAAGGAAAAGATGTAGAAGATATTAGGGAAGAAATCGAATTATATACAAAAGCTATTGAAATTGATAATAGTATAAAAGAAGCTTATTATAACAGGGGGATAGCTATAAGTGAATTAAATAAATACTGTAATAGTGATGCTGAAAAAATAGAAAATATAAAAAAAGCAGTTGATGAATATTCAAAGGCTATTACTATAGATAATAGTTATGGGGAAGCTTATAATAACAGAGGAGTAGCGTTAATAGAATTAAACAAATATTGTAACAGTAATACTGAAAAAATAGAAAATTTTCAAAAAGCAATTGAAGATTGTTCTACTGCTATAAAATTAAGGGATGGAAACAAAAAAGCCTATAATAACAGAGGAATAGCGATTGCAGAATTAAGTAAATATTGTACCAGTGATACTGAAAAAATAGAAAATATAAAAAAAGCAATTGAAAATTTTTCAAGAGCTATAGATATGAATCGCTCAAATGATGAAGACATAAGTAGTCTTTTAGTTAGTTTATATAACAGATATTTGGCATATTCCGAGCTAGGGAAATTGAAAGATAAGAAGTATTATAAGAATGCTCTGGATGATTTGAATAAATGTATAGATGTTGAAGGAGAAACGGCTGAGACATATAACAGAATTTCAATGATATATAGAATTTTAGGGGACAATGACAAGGCTCTTTTATTTGTGGATAAATCACTTGCTTTAGACGGCTGTTTTGGGTTTGCATATTCTACTAAAGCAGAAATATTTGCAGAGCAAGGTGAGGATGACCAATTCTATGAATATATTGAACTAGCAATGAAAAATAAATGCCATGTATGGGAGTTTATTAAACAGGATGATGTATACAAAAAATACATTAATGAGCCTAGATTTATTGAATTGATTGATAAGTACAAAAATAAAGAAAAAAGCTAATGACTATCAACAAATGATTTCAATAGTCTATACTAAAAAGATGATATTAAAAAGTAATAATTTTGAGACTTATTTTAATACATAAAGAGAATGTACGTTTCTTTATGCAGATTAAATATGCTATACTTACACTTGAACATGAGAGGACATAGTTACTCAGATTATGTGTTTATTCGAATAATAGAACTAAAATTATATAAATAAAGGTGAACAAATATGAAGCATTTAGAAGTAGTAGCCGCAATTATTATAAATAATGGAGAAATATTATGCATGCAACGAAATGTTGGTAAGTATGATTATGTTTCATATAAATATGAGTTTCCAGGTGGCAAGCTTGAAAATGGAGAAAGTCAAGTACAGGCTCTAATGAGAGAATTGGCCGAAGAAATGAATTTAAATGTTCAAATTAATAATGATGATTTTTTTATGACTGTAGAACATAATTATCCTGATTTTTCAATCACTATGCACAGCTATATTTGCAAAATTGATAGCAGGAGCTTTACTAGAAAGGAACACATTTCTCATACTTGGTTAAAAGTTGATAGTTTAGACACATTAGACTGGGCAGCAGCAGATTTACCAATTGTTAAGAAGCTTAAGGAGGTAATGCTTTGAGTTTTCAAAGTGATTTAGCTAAAAGTTTATATACTGGATTTATTGATTATAAAGAAATTTCATTAGAGGAATACCGTCCTGCGCTTTTAATAAATAACAGCAAAAAAGGTCAAAAGGTATTAACCAGTATTGTAAATGAATTAAACAAATGTGATGAGTTTTTCTTTTCCACTGCGTTTATAACTAATAGTGGAGTGGCTTCTTTAATTAGTATATTAAAGGAGCTAGAGGAAAAGGGCATCAAAGGTAAAATAATTGCTTCTCAGTATCAAAATTTTACTGAGCCTCGGGCATTAAAACGTCTTATTCAATTAAAGAATATACAGGTTAGGATTGTAGTTGAAAATAACTATCATACTAAAGGTTATATATTTAGAAAAAATAATAGATATACATTAATTGTAGGCAGTAGCAATTTAACACAGGATGCTTTGAGTTACAACAAGGAATGGAATATAAAGGTCTCATCCATGGAAGAGGGTTATCTTCTAAGGCAGACTATGGATGAATTTAACTATACATTTGAAAATGCTGTAGAAGTAACTGATGAATGGATAGAAGCATATCAAAAAATATATCAAGCAAGGAATACATACTATTCTAAAAATAGAGATAATGACAATAAATCAGAATATATAAAAAATAAAGCTGCAAACACTGATGTACCCTATATAGTAGAAAAGCAGGACAAAAATGATAGTACAAATCAAATTGTTGATGAAACTGAGCCAATCACACTTTTCAGAATTTATCCAAACAAGATGCAGATAGAGGCTTTGGCATCTATTGATAATCTAAGAAACTCTGGTAAGAATAAGGCCTTGCTAATATCAGCGACAGGTACTGGAAAGACTTATCTATCAGCATTTGATGCTAAAGTCTTTCAGTCTAAAAAACTATTATTTATAGTGCATAGAGAAAATATCACTCGTAATGCCATGAATAGCTTCAAAAGAGTTTTTGGAGAAACGGTATCTATGGGTATATTAAGTGGAAATAGCAAGGAATATCATAAGGATTTTCTGTTTTGTACAATTCAGACTTTATCAAAGGATAATGTTATGAAGAACTTTGAATCAGATTATTTTGACTATATTGTTATTGATGAGGCTCATCGTTCAGGCGCGAATACATATCAAGCTATTTTAGATTATTTTACTCCGAAATTCTTATTAGGAATGACTGCTACACCTGAAAGAATGGATGGGTTTGATATATATAAAGCATTTGACTATAACATAGCATATGAAATACGTTTAAATAGGGCATTAGAGGAAAATATGCTATGTACATTTCACTATTATGGGATTAGTGATATTGTAGTAAATGGCCAACAAATCAGTGAAACCTCAGACTTTAATTCATTAATATCTAGTGAGAGGGTAGACCAAATTATTGAAAAGTCAAATTTTTATGGTTGTGACCATGGTAGAATAAAGTGCCTTGTATTTTGCAGCAGAGTTGATGAGGCTAAGGAACTATCAAAAGAATTTAATAAGCGTGGATACAAAACTGTTGCTTTAGATGGAAGTAGTAGTGAAGCACAACGAGAAGAGGCAATAAATAAGTTGGAAGAAGATACAAATCTAGAGAATTCTTTAGATTATATTTTTACTGTAGATATTTTTAATGAAGGTGTCGACATTCCATCTGTTAATCAGATAATTATGCTTAGACCAACGCAGTCTGCTATAATATTTGTTCAGCAATTAGGACGTGGATTGAGGAAAAAAGAAAACAAGGAGTACTTAGTTGTAATTGACTTTATAGGTAACTATACAAATAATTACTTGATTCCGATAGCTTTATATGGAGACAATTCATACAATAAGGATACATTAAGAAAATTGATTAATAGCGGGAACAGTTTTATTCCGGGTTCTTCTACAGTTGATTTTGATTATATTACTAGGGAGAAAATATTTGAGTCAATAAATATGGCTAAAATGAATTCTAAAAAGGAACTCCTGAAAGAATATAATTTATTAAAATATAAATTAGGAAGAGTGCCGCTTATGATGGATTTCATTGAGCATGGAAGCCGTGACCCATATGCGTTTGTTGAATATTCAAATTCCTATTATAATTTTGTAAGTAGCTATGATGAAGTGTTTGATGGGAATCTAACCATAAATG
>JAEWZA010000414.1 GCA_023395575.1 Bacillota bacterium | reverse complement strand
CTCTTCCCATTAAAACATTATACATCTCATCAGATCCTGTCATTTCTGCCAAATAAGAATCAATAATTGCTTCGTAATCGGATACATTTTTGAGAATTTCTTTAGCATAAGCTTTACCAATATCACGATGTGATTTAGCTTTTTTCAGATCTAAGGTAACCTCAAAATAGTCACCCTTGTCAATCATGCTAACATTGGATTTTTGTGGAAGTTCTACGGGCTTTTGAGCGTAAACACTAGAGGTGAGTAGTAGTGTTACTATAAGCAGTGCAGCTCCCAATTTTCTTTTTTTCATAATATTGTACCTCCCAATAACATTTTTTCTTAACAATATCACACAATACTTTATTTTACAATTTATTGCACTGTTTATTACAATTTTATACTTATTTTTACTTTTTTCTCCATCATGTAATATATATAATTTAAATAAGTATTTACAGGCCAAATATTGATGCTTTTGATTAAAACTAAAATCAATTTATGTTCTCAATTTATGTTCTATGGAATGCAAATAAAAACGCTTATTCCTTGTTAGAAATAAGCAATGATATATTTATTACCGATAATAAATTTTCATGAGAATACTCCATTTTATCCGTTTAAATTATTGTATATGTTCATAATTATTTATTGTAGAAAATTCTTGTATATTCGGAAAGCTATAACTAAATTTTCAATTAAGATTATGTCTATACCACTCAATAGTATGCTTAATTCCTTTTGAAAAATCATAATTAGGATTATATCCCAATATACTTTTTGCTTTACTTATATCAGCGTTGCTATGCTTAATGTCACATTTACGCTCCGAGGTAAAGATGGGATTAATTTCTTTTCCTAAAGCCTTACAAATTTCATTATATATATCAAGCAAATATTCTCTTCCCCCATATGCTATGTTAAAAACCTCGCCTGATGCTTCCTTTGGAGCCTTGCAGGCCTTTAAATTTGCCTCAATTACATTTTCTATGTAAGTAAAATCTCGACTTTGCATGCCATCCCCGTTTATTTCAGGTTGTTCATTATTTAATAGCTGTTTAATAACCCTTGGAATTACAGCTGCATAAGCTCCATCAGGGTCCTGTCTTTTCCCAAATACATTAAAATATCTCAAGCCATAAGTACTTAATCCATATAATTCTGAATACAGTTTTGCATATTCTTCATCTACATGCTTTGTAACAGCATAGGGAGAAAGCAATTTCCCTTCTCTTCCCTCCTGCTTTGGCAGACTTAGCTCATCACCATATACTGATGAACTAGAAGCATAAACAAATTTCTTCACTCTATTTAATCTTGCAGCCTCCAGCATATTAAGAGTTCCTCTAATATTAATTTCCTCATATAACAATGGCATTTCAATACTTCTGGGAACACTCCCCCATGCTGCCTGATGAAGAACATAATCGACATTTTTACATGCTTTCATGCAGGTATCCAAATCCCTTATATCCCCATTTATAAAGTTGAAATTATGATTTTTACTAAACGGATCTACATTATCCTGTTTTCCAGTTGATAAATTATCTAAACAACGAACCCTATATCCTCTATAGAGAAGAGCCTCACAGAGATTAGAGCCTATAAATCCAGCTCCTCCTGTGACTAGAAAAATGGCGTCCTTCCGAAATCTAATTTTATTATAGCCCATAGCAGTGCAGCTCCTTCACTAAAGTCTCCAATACCTGTAACCAGCTTGCTGGAATTCATCTTTATCTAATATAGCTTTAATATCCATCAGCACTTTGTTTTGATTTAAAACCTGCTTAAACATTTTTTCAATATCATCTTTTTTCAGCTTTAAAAATACATTATGGCAAACTGCTATTATTACTGCATCCATTTCCTTGATATTATCTACCTTTTCAAATTCTATACCATATTCACGTTTTGCCTCCTCACTATCGGCTGTGGGATCAGCAATAACAGGTGTAATATTATACTCTTTTAGTGCATCTACTATATCAATAACTCTGGTATTACGAGTATCCGGGCAGTTTTCCTTAAAGGTAAATCCCAGTATGGCTACCTTTGCAGCTTTTACAGAAACATCTGCCTTAATTAATTCCTTCACTAAATTATCAACCACATATTTTCCCATATCATCATTAATTCTTCTTCCAGAAAGTATTATTTGAGAATGATATCCCAATTTCTCTGCTTTATAGGTCAGGTAATAGGGATCAACACCTATGCAATGCCCGCCAACAAGCCCGGGTGAGAAATTTAGAAAGTTCCACTTTGTTCCTGCTGCCTTTAAAACTGCACTTGTATCAATATTCATTTTATTAAAAATTATTGAAAGCTCATTCATAAAGGCAATATTAATATCCCTCTGTGAATTTTCTATTACTTTAGCTGCTTCGGCAACTTTAATGGATTCAGCTTTATAAACTCCCGCAGACACTACCAAGGCATATACTTTTGCAATTGTATCCAGTGACTCTTCATCCATTCCTGATACAACCTTTTTAATGGTTTCAAGTCTATGTTCCTTATCCCCAGGATTAATTCTTTCCGGAGAGTATCCTACTTTAAAATCCACTCCACATTTCATTGCTGACTCTTTTTCCAGAATAGGTATACAAATTTCTTCGGTAACACCAGGATAGACGGTGGATTCGTACACAACTATTGAGCCTTTAATTAGATTTCTTCCTACAGTTTGGCTCGCAGCTTCCACATACCTGAGATCTGGAGTATGGTCAGCATTAACAGGTGTTGGTACTGCAACAATGTGGAATTTGGCTTCTCTTAATCTAAATTCCTCTGAAGTAAACTCAACTGTTGTATTTTTTATTATTTCATCTCCTACCTCTTTTGTAGGGTCTATGCCTTTTTGGTATAGCGCCATTTTTTCTTTGTTTACATCAAAACCGATGACGTTAACTTTGTTTGCAAAAGCAACTGCTATTGGCATACCAACATATCCAAGACCTATCACCGATATTTTCTCTTTATGGTTTAATATTTTTTCATATAAGCCCATTTTACTTTCTCCTTTAATATCAGCAAGACTTGTTAGCGAGCCTATGTTATAAGCCAAATGTAGTAAAAAAACTGTCATGAAAGTCAAGTGTACTAGGCACATTGTCAAACATGTTTGTACAAAGTATATTCGAGTTGTAGGTTATTTTATTTTTAAAGAATAAACTTGACGGTATTTTCCTAGTGCTCCATCAAAGCAAATCTCAGTAGAATCTCTTTTCCACCTTGGATGTAAGTCACACCTATTTTCATTTTTATAACCAATGTTTGCATACACCCTTGCTATTTTTGTAATTTTCTCAGTCTCCAAATTGCACAAAATCAAGCTTTGCTTCCTGTTAAAGCTTGGATAAGTGTCGGTTATCATATATTTTCCGTTTGGAGAATAGGATGGATGTCCGTCAGCATTTAGTACATTTTCTCCAAAGATATGCTTTTCTTGTGATTTATCAGTCAGTAAATAATAATGTAATCCATCTTCATGGGTATTTGCCCAGGCTATAATTGTGTAGTCATTCTTCCAATTACAATGGGATACTATATTATCATCTAATAATACATACAGGTTTTGCCCATTTATATCAGCCGTAACTAACCTATCAAACTTTACACCATTTAAAATCCAACTATGTAAAAACATAAATCTATTAGCAGAAGGATTTATCATAATATGACTAACCTTATGAAATGCATGCATCATATCTATTCTTGTATAAAATCTGAACAAGTCACGGTACGTGAAAATAGGCTTTATTCCTTTAGTAAGTAAATTAAGCCTCCAAATACAAGTAGTGTCAGGACACCTCTTATAAGCAGTGTTGTCAGGTATATTTAAATAACCATATCCAGGCCTAAATGTATTTAGTCTGGAAAAATCAAGTGTCAAAGCAAAAGTACCCTCTTTAGAAACTGAGTAAATTGGCAAAGGAAGTATTTCTTCTTCACCAGAACTGATAGTTAAAATAACTGAGCAGTATTTGCCATTTCTGAAATCATTGTAAATAATTCTGGTGTTATAATCAGGTCCAAGCCATTGCAGCATACATCCCTGCTGGGTATTCCAAGTTCTTGTTTTCGCCAATACCTGTTCTTCCTCTGTATAAAGATTCTTCAATATAATATATACAGATTGTGTTGAGGCAGAATACTTGTCAGCACCAGCTACGCGCAAATATATCATTCTGCTGCCGCTGGCATCCCATGGGCTCTTGTCATAGTATCCAAACATGTGCTCACTCATATTTCCGCTTATTTGCTTAATATCTGCGGGAAAGGACCTTCTATCACTTAAAATATTACCAATATACTGATATGCATTTTTTAACAACCGTTGTATTTGAGGATGCTTTGTCAGCTTATTTGCAATCTTACGCAATATAGACATATTCCAACCCCTTATCCTTTAAATATACAAGTTGATTTAGTAGTAAGTTTTTTAATTATACTTATTTTTCATCCACAATTAATTTCAGCTTCTGAAATACCAAAAAAAGAAAATGGTATCACAAGAAGCTCCTTTCAGCTAATGCATAGCAGCTTTTGATATCAGATACAATCATACTATGCTTAATGCTTAGAAATTGTTACATATCATTTGAAATTCTGGGATTATTTCTTAAGGATTAATACTTGGTTAGAATACTTCATATTTTCAATAATTACGAAGTAGTTCTTGAAATTTCTTTAGACGAAATTGAAATGAAAAAAACTTAGAGATTGAACCTTACTAGGCTAAAATCTATGTGTACATAATTATGCTTAAGTTATGTAAAAATTTGATTTAATATTATTAAGGGTCTGCTGCACGATATAACTCTGCCGCATTATCAAATGGCAAAGAAATATCATGCACCAAACCCTACACGATGTAGGTTTTAGCTTAACAATGAAGCATGGATGCTGAATGTAAGCGGCGGTATAATTAACTATGATGAACCAATACTAATTCAACAAATATCTTGGGAGTAAC
>JAEWZA010000408.1 GCA_023395575.1 Bacillota bacterium | reverse complement strand
GCTGATTAAAAGAAAATTTATACATAAATGGGATGCAGAAAATGAAGTTTTTGATTTAATTGAATGTTGCTATTTAGAGATTACTCCAAGAATGAAGAATAAACTTTTTCTTGAAGTTAATGAGTTAAATAACAATCAAATACATTATTTTCTGAATTATTTTAATAAAGCCTTTCCAAATGACAAAAAAATCATGACTGAACTCGATAAATTTTTAAAACGAAATCCAACCTATAAGTCCCAAAAATTTGATTCAGAGGTACGTATTAATTATGATGCTATAAGAAGTCCAAAATCTAAGGAAGAGTTTCTATCTGAAGATCCTGTAAGTGTAGTCGAATATCTTCTAAACTACAAAGAGACTAATGATTTCAAGTATAACAAATTTGGTTTAATGAAGGAATTGGCAGCAGCAGCAGGAGATAAAACAAATGATTATAAATGGGCAAGTAAGCTAATATATGAGCTAGAACAAAAAAATATATTGAGTTCATATATATTTTTATCAACACTACAGGGACTAGAAAAGGAGTCAATATCTCCAGAGTTACTAAATAAATTTTTAAGTATAACAAAATTAAACTATAGTAATCTCAATATGAATTGTAAAAAACAGATTTCTTGGTTTATATTTAGACAAGCTGAAAACAATAAAGAAACTATAAAATCAATAGGCGTCAATAATGTTATTGCCATTATAAAATACATATATTCTTTTCATCAGAATCAAGAAATAAATATTGATGTTGAAAACGGTTCTAACAATCTTGTATACCATGACTTTTCAGTGGCTAGTAATTTGATGAGGAGCATTATTCTGATATTATCTTTTGTTATGGAAAATGATAAAAAGTTAGATTCTTCATTAGCAAATGATTTGTTTGATTTTATTAGAGAAGTGGCATTTGATAAATCTGAGTTTTCAATAAATGCTAAACCTATTATAGCAATTGACTATGCTTTTATTAATTACTACAGGCATGACTTGGCAGATAAGATGATTGAATTGTTTGATATGGAAAAAAATGTAGAATGTGCCAGAGCAATGTGGAGGGGATTCCTATATAGAGGCAACTATAATGATGGTGTTATGAAAATGCTGTTTAATAATTTTAAAAAGTTGTTTATTAACATTTCAATGGAGGATGAAGATATTATTAAAGCTTTTTGCTTCAAAGCTGCTAGTATTGCAATTTATTGTGAAATTGAAGAAACAAAAGACAGAACGTGGATAATGGAAATGATTAAAGTAGTTAATGATGATGTAAAGGCTTTTTTTGCAGATGCACTTCAGAGGAGACTTTTTGAACTTGATACAATTAAGACTGATGAACTATGGAATGATTGGATTCGTGAGTATTGGGAAAAACGAAATAAGAATATCCCAACACAATTAATTCAAGAAGAGATCAAAAGTATGATGCGTTGGGTTATTAATTTTGATAGGTATTTTGATGAAGCTGTAGGTCTTTTGAGCCAAAATATTGTAAAATTCAGTCCTTATATATTACATGATCTAGAGGATGAGAAAAGAGATCTTATAAATAAGCATCCAAATAGTGTTGCAAAATATTTCTATCATATGATAAAAGGTGTTATACCTGGAGAACTTTCATTTGACAAGAGGAGTATTTCATCATTTAGTACTAAAATATTCAATGTCTTAACTGACAGTGAAATTAAGGATAAAATCAGTAACGAATTGGTGAGATTAGTAATCTAACTAACTACTACTATGGCTGATATATACTAAATCAAGATATATAGCACAGTTACAAAAAAAATATGGCAGTTCATAAAAGTTGTAGATGCAAGAATTCATCTAGGTCTAATAATGGGAACTTACAAATTTATTTATTATAGTAGTAATAAGAATTTTGATAATGACTTTTCCAATAAAAGGTGTTGTTTTTTGGGGAAATAGATGAAGTTATCTCTAGTTTAGAAATAAAAATGTTCTTTATATTTAAATCAAAGATATTAAGTTTCAATATAACATTGTACAAGCCACACTTAGTACGATTAAGGAGAATTATTATGAATGATCTACTTTGCAATTAAAGTTAGAAAAGAATGTATTATATAAAGAATTAAGTAATCGGTGTAAAAGTGATCAATCGCTTCACCCTGTACTTACTTTAATCCAAGACGTAGGAAAGTACTCTATTTCTATTTCAAAGTCAATAATCATGAACATGCGCGAGTATACTCTACATGATGATAATCATATTTTCAATATGTTGTATTTGGCAGGCAAACTTATACCAAAAGATGTATTAAGTAATCTATCAACACCAGACATTATGGTTATTATTTTAGCGATATTTCTTCACGATATCGGTATGTCTCCACAAGGCAATTTGATACGTGCTTGGAAAAATCAATTAGAAACTGACGATGAAATACTTCCTTATAAGGATGAGGTTGCCACATTTCAGCGATTTAGAAGTAGCTTTGTTCGAGAATTACAGGAAATTGAATCTTTCCAAAAATCTAAGCAGTATTCTAAAGCACAGCTGATAGAAGATCAAATAGTAACAAATTATATTCGGACTACTCACGCTGATCGAGCTCGTAAGTTAATTGCTAAGGATTGGGCAGGAAAAATTAAATATCAGGATACAGATCTTACACCAACTTTAGCTGAAATTTGTTTTAGCCATAACGAAAATCATATGGCTCTACTTGACATGGAAACTGTAAAGTTGTGTTCTGAAGATACATTCCTATGCTTACCTTTTGTGGCTGTCATTCTTAGATTAACAGATATTATGGACTTTGATACTAAACGTACTCCAGCTATACTTTTTTCACATCTTACTATTAAAAATGCAGTATCTTTAACTGAGTGGGTAAAACATCTTTCTGTCTCTGGTTGGACTTTTCAACGAGATGCTATAACTTTTTCTGCCCAATGCTCACATCCTGCTATCGAAGCATCAATTAGAAATTTTTGTGATCAAATTGATGATGAGCTGAAAAATTGTACATTCATCTTAGCAAATCTGACAAGCGAAATTTGCGATGTTGAATGTTATAAAATAAAACTTCCTGCCTATGTTAACAGAAAAAAGATTGGAGCGAAAATTGATATAGAGACAGGTAATCCAATCTACTCATATAGAGACACAAAGTTTACTCTAAATAAGAGGCAAGTCGTTGATTTGTTGATGGGTACAAAGCTTTATGGAAAACCAGAAGTCGCGTTACGTGAGCTTTTGCAAAATTCTATTGATGCCTGCCAATTGAGAAGCAGCTTAAATGAAGTGTGGAGAGATAATTACGTTCCACGCATTTGTGTATCTCTGGAGACTATAGATAACACTGATTATTTAGTTGTTGATGATAATGGGATTGGCATGAATCAGCATATTATTGATAGTTATTATACAAATATTGGACAATCATATTATACATCCACAGAATTTCATGACCTAATGTCAGAAGCCTCAAAAACTTTCAAGCCTATTTCTCGTTTTGGTATTGGAATATTAGCCTGCTTTATGGTGTGTGATAACATGGAAGTTGAAACTAAAAAAGTTTTAGGACCCTATAAAACTGATGATTCTATAAAAATATCCATTGAGGGTTATGATAGCTTGTTTGTAATTAAAACAGGATTACGTCGCGAACCTGGTACAAGAACAGTTCTTAAGCTGAGAGAGGTACATCCTTGGCAACGTATGACTAGTATGGCATTTGTAGCTTGTGTGAAGAAATTAGTCCCTTTGCCTCCGTTTGAAGTAGCAATACATTGTGCTGAAACTCAGACAATATTATCACCTGATACTTTTGAAGAGCTAGATTTCACGTTAGAGGATGAGTATTCATGGAGTAAGGAGGACAATATTAAAATCGTATCATTTGATTTGAATGATGAAATAAAAGGCTTCCGAGGAAAAGCGGAAATTGCATATATTTCAAATCACTTTGGACAAATACTAAAGAGGTTAAATATTTGCCAAAAAGAGGTTGTAGTAGAAGAGCAAAGTTTCACGCTATCGTCAAGTATATCTTATGCCATAAACTGTATACATAAATCTAGTTCCAGTTTGGAGGTTGATGAAGACGAAAAGGTAAATGTCCATGAATCTTTTCGAGAAATATGCAAGTCGTCATCATATATTTCTATTCACGGAATTGATGTCCCTTGTAGTTTATTTAGAAGTTATATTAATTATGATCAAAAGGCTGTACTTGAGTTTCCTTTTCCAATACGGTTTAGATTGGACATTGGCTCTACAAATGACTTAAACTTGAATTCTGCTCGTACACAAATAATTTATGACGAACTCTGGAT
>JAEWZA010000402.1 GCA_023395575.1 Bacillota bacterium | reverse complement strand
CAATAAATCATAGGGAAATAATGTATATTCAATATTATAGGAAGGAAATAATATGTATATTAAATGATTGTATAAGCCATGCAAAAAAGCCACTTGATATTTCTAAATACACTGTGGAGGCTTATGCTGCAGCATTGGAATACAATTATTGCATGCTGTATTATATTGAATGTGAAAAAGAAGAACTAATTCAAAAATATAATATTTCACTATTAGCTTTTGAAAAAGCATTAAGTAAAATAAAATTGAACTTTAGTAATAAGTTATTATAATAATTTTTAATTAATTGATCAAATCAGAAGCAAATTGAAGAAAAGCCCACAGATTACCATTGCAATCTGGCTCCATTCCCAAATATAGCTATTTTTATTGATATAGAATGTTTGAAAATATTCTATGCAATAGATATTATAATATCATGATAATTAGCACTCAGTGTTGGTGAGTGCTAACAGTACTAAAATCTTAAGGAGGTAAAACAATGAAAATAAAACCATTAGGCGATAAAGTAGTTATTAAAATGCTTGAGTGCGAAGAAACTACAAAAAGCGGTATAGTGCTACCGGGCAGTGCGAAGGAAAAACCACAGGTGGCAGAGGTTGTGGCTGTAGGCCCTGGCACAGTTGTAGACGGAAAAGAAGTAAAGATGGAAGTAAAGGTAGGAGACAAAGTACTAACAAGCAAATATTCCGGAACAGAGGTAAAGCTTGAAGGTGAGGAATATACTATACTAAAGCAGAGCGACATTCTTGCAGTTGTAGAATAATTTTTATAGGAGGCATAAAAGATGGCAAAGGAAATAAAGTTCGGTGAAGATGCTAGACGTGCACTTGAAAAAGGTGTTAATCAATTAGCTGATACAGTAAAAGTTACACTTGGACCAAAGGGAAGAAATGTAGTTCTTGATAAGAAATTTGGCTCACCTTTAATAACAAATGATGGTGTTACCATAGCTAAAGAGATTGAGCTTGAAGATAAATTTGAAAATATGGGTGCTCAGTTAGTTAAAGAGGTTGCTACTAAGACAAACGATGTAGCTGGTGATGGTACTACTACAGCAACTCTTCTTGCACAAGCAATAATCAGAGAAGGTATGAAGAATGTTGCTGCAGGAGCAAACCCAATGATTTTGAAGAAGGGTTTACAAAAGGCTGTTGATGTTGCAGTTGCTGGAATAAAAGCAAACAGCCAGAAAATCAAGGGAAAAGAAGACATTGCAAGAGTTGCAACTATTTCTGCTAACGATGAAGTGATTGGTAGCCTTATTGCAGATGCAATGGAAAAAGTAACAAATGATGGTGTTATAACTGTTGAAGAATCAAAGACAATGGGTACAAGTCTTGAGGTTGTTGAAGGTATGCAGTTTGATAGAGGATATTTGTCAGCATACATGGTTACAGATACAGATAAGCTAGAAGCTGTTTTAGATGATCCATATATTCTTATCACAGACAAGAAAATTACTAATATTCAGGATATACTTCCAGTTCTTGAACAAATAGTTCAACAAGGAAAGAAACTTATGATTATTGCAGAAGACGTTGAAGGAGAAGCTTTAGCAACTCTTGTTGTTAACAAATTAAGAGGCACATTTACTTGTGTAGCTGTAAAAGCACCTGGATTTGGTGACAGAAGAAAGGCTATGCTTCAGGATATAGCTGCATTAACAGGTGGAGAGGTTATTACTGAGGAATTGGGTCTTGACCTAAAAGAAACTACTGTTGCTCAGCTTGGTAAAGCTAGACAGGTTATAATTCAGAAGGAAAACACTATTATCGTAGATGGTGCAGGAAGCCCTGATGCTATTAAGAATAGAATAAATTCAATAAAAACTCAGATTGAGGATACTACATCTGATTTTGATAGAGAAAAGCTACAGGAAAGACTTGCAAAGCTTTCTGGTGGAGTTGCAGTTATCCAAGTTGGTGCTGCTACTGAAGTTGAAATGAAAGAGAAAAAGCTAAGAATTGAAGATGCACTTGCTGCTACAAGAGCTGCTGTTGAAGAAGGTATCGTAGCTGGTGGTGGTACAGTATTATTAAATGTTATACCTGATGTTGTAAAGTTAACTGAAACAACAACTGGAGATGAAAAGACAGGTGTCCAGATTATACTTAGAGCTCTTGAAGAACCAGTAAGGCAAATAGCTGCAAATGCTGGTCTTGAAGGTTCAGTTATAGTTGACAAAATTAAATCTAGCGATAAGGGAATCGGATTTGATGCTTTAAATGAAAAATATATTGATATGATTGAAAGTGGTATAGTTGACCCTGCAAAGGTTACTAGATCAGCTCTACAAAATGCGGCTTCTATTGCTGCAATGGTACTTACAACAGAGAGTCTTGTTACTGATAAACCAGAACCAGAAGCACCAGCTATGCCAGGTGGTGGAATGCCAGGCGGAATGGGTGGCATGTACTAAAAGTAAATTTTTTAGTGAGGATGGCTAAATGCCATCCTCTATTTATTTTAAAATATAGGAGTTTATATGTTTGAGATTGTTGTTAGGGTATTGGAAACTCTGAGATTTAATGTGTGCGACAGCTAAAAAGTGAGATGAACCTTATTAATATATGCTTTATGCTTCAATTATTTAATATAGTTTGAAAAAAATGATTATTAATGATAGAATTCATTATAATATACATATATATATAAAATTATTATTATTTCTTGGCATTAGTACTTGATATTATTTAATTTATTTATTATCATGTATAGCAAGATTTAATTTTATTAGTGCAGTAAATTGAAGGTCGGTTAGAAGTTATTAGGAGGGAATAGAGTGGATATATTTTTAGAGAAAATAGTAAAGAAAAAGAAAACCATTACAGATTTTGCCATAATTTCTGGAATTATCTTATTGTCATTGATTCTGATGCTGGTTATACTTTCTTTTAGGTTTCTAAGCTCTTTTGCACCATTGTTTGTTGTTGGTATAGGTTATTTTGGCTATGTACTTATAAGGAACAGGAGCATTGAGTATGAGTACATTGTCACTAATGGTGATTTGGATATTGATGTGATAATTGCTCAAAGAAAGAGAAAAAGAATATTTAGCGGATCATATAAAGATTTTGAAATGATAGCGAAATTAACAAGTGGTCAGTATGATTATAATAATCAAAATAATAAAAACCGTATTGTTGCAGTTTCTTCTATGGATTCATCAGACGTTTATTTTATTTCGGTTATTAAGGATGGAAAGAAAACCCTTGTTTTTTTTGAGCCACATGCTAAAATGGTAGAATCATTCAAAAAATATATTCCACGGAAAGTATTTGAGTGATTTAGATTATTAAAGTCAAAATCAAACTATCGGCATATATAGTATCGGTTTAAACCGATAGGCAAAGGACATCTGTTCTTTGCTTTTTTGAGCAATTTAAGACAAAAAATAAAGTTTTAATGGGATTTATAAATTAGGGAGGATAAAAATGGCATATTATTATAGTGAACCATCAAGAACATTTAGTGAGTATCTTTTAGTACCAAATTTAACGACAAAGGAGTGTGTGCCAAACAATGTCACTCTAAGAACTCCTATAATTAAGCATAAGGTAGGAGAAAAATCAACAATTGAATTGAACATACCTGTTGCATCAGCAATAATGCAAGCTGTTTCTGATGACAATATGGCAATTGGCTTGGCAAAATGCGGTGGAATATCCTTTGTTTTTGGATCGCAAAGTATTCAGAATCAAGCTGAAATGGTACGAAGAGTTAAAAAATATAAAGCAGGTTTTGTGGCTAGTGACAGCAATCTAGGTCCAGATAATACACTCAGAGATGTTGTAAATATAAAAGAAAAAACAGGGCACTCTACAGTAGTAGTTACTGCAGATGGAACATCAAATGGAAAATTACTTGGTATTGTAACAAGCAGAGATTATAGATTAAGCAGAGCATCATTAGATCAAAAAGTACATGAGTTTATGACTCCGTTTTCACAGCTTATATATGCTCATGAAGGTATATCTTTAAAAGAAGCAAATGATATGATTTGGGAGCACAAACTTAATTGCCTTCCTATTATTGATAAAAATGATAGACTAGTATACTTGGTTTTTAGAAAAGACTATGACAGTCATAAAGAAAATCCGAATGAATTATTGGATATTCAGAAGAGGCTCGTTGTTGGTGCCGGTATCAACACTAGGGATTATAAGGAAAGGGTTGCTGCATTAGTTGAGGCAGGTGTTGATTTACTCTGTATAGACTCCTCTGATGGATATAGTGAATGGCAGTCTGAAACTATTAAGTGGATAAAGGAAACATACAATGGAGAGGTAAAGGTTGGAGCTGGTAATGTTGTTGATAGAGAAGGCTTCAGATATCTTGTAAATGCAGGCGCTGATTTTATCAAAGTGGGAATTGGCGGTGGTTCTATTTGTATTACAAGAGAACAAAAGGGTATTGGAAGAGGACAGGCTTCATCAATTATAGAGGTTTCGTCTGCGAGAGATGAGTATTTAAGAGAAACAGGTATCTATATTCCAATATGCTCAGATGGTGGGATAGTACATGATTACCATATTGTACTTGCACTTGCCATGGGAGCGGATTTTGTAATGCTAGGAAGGTATTTTGCGAGATTCGATGAGAGCCCTACAAGGAAAATAAAAGTTGGTGGAAATTTTGTTAAAGAGTACTGGGGTGAGGGTTCTAACCGTGCTA
>JAEWZA010000282.1 GCA_023395575.1 Bacillota bacterium | reverse complement strand
GTGGCGGACTGTATATTACTTTTCAGTGGCATTAAATTTGATGTATTTCCAACAGATGTATGGGTGAAACGAGTAATGGAGGTGCTTTATTTAAAAAAAGACTCAAAACTAAAAGAAATACAAAGCTTTGCTAAAGACCAGTTTGGGGATTTGACAGGTTATGCACAGCAATACTTATTTTACCACGCAAGATTAAACAGAATTGGTATGGATAAATAACCTTCTTCAATATCAGCTTGAGCAAAAATGGAGAGGTTTAAAGTTGAACAGATATTAAGAACCATTGAGGGAACTTTTTGATTATTAATACAATATTATGTAATGCAGACTAAATTTTCGTGTAGTAGCAACTTTTTATTAGTCTAATTAGCAGAGCATTTATAAGAAAAATGGAGTGGTTTTATGAAGTGTATTGCTGTATTGGATTCAGGAAACCTTGTATATAAGCTAGATGCTGAGCTTAAAAAAAGGGGCTTTAAGTTTGAGGTTGTATCAACTCCATGTCATATTGCAAAAGGTGGATGTGGTTTATGTATAAAGTTCCCAGAAGAATATCTTCAAGTAGTTATAGACGGATCGGTAGCATGCAATACACCAATTAAAGAGGTGTATAAAATCATACCAAATATTACAAAGAATAAGTATAAAAGGTTGTAGGGAAGAATACTTAAACAAAGGAAATTGCAGATTGGTGAAGATAGACGTAGATAAATAAATCCTAGCTAAATTTACTTTATGGGTTTAAGGTGCTATAATAGGGCTATAAAGCAGGAGCTGATAGGATTTCAGCCAATTTGAGCTTTGTATAAAGAGATTTATTTTTCCTGAAATGAGCGCAAGCCTTTTATTTTGAACCTACATTTGAAATAAGGGAGTCTGCTGTTTGATATCATATGTCAGGCCTTGGTAATTCCGACACACGGCATGAACGTTGTGCAACGGCGGAGGACGATTGCTGATATCTCCGGGACACCCACCTAGCTTGGGCTAGGTGTCAAAATACTAGGAGACGCCATTTTGGGATTAAAATTAGGATGAAAGGGCAGAAATGCCCTTTTATTTATTTATAAAATTCTGAATAAGAATATTTTCTTAGGTATAGTCTTTTATTGGAGTTGGTTCCCATTCATATACATAATCACAATATTTGTTTACAGGAAAAATTAAAACTGTTAAAATTACTATTATTGAAAAGTAATTATTTTAACAGTTGAACTTACAGTGGATTACATCAAGATGCTATTTACAAAAAATTATATTAATATTAATTGCTCAGATTTCTTAGCTGAAGGTAAAAAATCATTAAGGTTGAAGTTTATAGACTTTATATGTTGGAAAGTTGAGTTAATTAGCATTACATTGTATCATATAGGAATATATTAATATTGAATTTTGTAAAAATTACAGGTGATTTCTAAAAATATATGATTTAGTTAATTGAGGTTTAGATTATGAAAAGTGGACTTATAAATGATGCAAAATTAATAGCAAGTCGAGATCCGGCTGCTAAGAATGTATTAGAAGTAATTCTATTATATCCGGGTTTTCATGTGCTTATTTATCATAAATTTGCACATTGGTTTTATAAAAAAAGAATATTTTTTATTGCCAGATTAATTTCCCAGCTTGGCAGATTTTTTACAGGAATAGAGATACATCCTGGCGCGACACTTGGTAGGGGATTATTTATTGACCATGGTATGGGAATAGTCATTGGTGAATCTGCAGTAGTCGGAGATAATTGCACTATTTATCATGGAGTAACCTTAGGTGGTACTGGTAAGGAGAAAGGAAAAAAGCGTCACCCCACTATAGGAAATAATGTACTTATTGGTGCTGGAGCAAAAGTGCTTGGACCATGTAAGATAGGAGATAATTCACTTATAGGTGCTAATACTTTTGTATCCTTTGATGTTGAGCCTAATTCGACAGTTGTGGGTGCAAAGGGCAGGGTTGTTAAGAAACGTAATGAAAAAATTGACTCACCATCTGAGGAACTAGACCAAATACACATGCCTGATCCTATAGCTCAGGAGTTATGTAGGTTGACAGCGAGACTTGAAATGTTAGAGAAACAAGTTATTGGCAAAAGCAATGGACCATGTAAAATAAAAAAATATAGAGATTTATATGAAAGTGAAAGTAAAGATGAAAATAAGGAAGATACTGGGGATGGATTTTAGGCTATGCTCCTCAATAATGAAGTGAACTAGCATACAAAAGTGATAAAAATCTAATACTGTTTTAATCCCAGATAAATTATTATTTTTATTATAGAATCAAATTATACGAAAGGAGAAGGAAATGAAGGTTTACAATACGCTTTCAAGGCAAAAAGAGGATTTTAAGCCTATTAATGATAAAGAGGTCTGCATATATTCATGTGGACCAACAGTCTACAATTATGCACATATTGGTAATTTAAGAACCTATATATTTATGGATATGCTAAGGAGAGTTCTTGAATATAATGGATATGCTCTTAAACATGTAATGAATATAACTGATGTAGGCCATCTGGTTTCAGATGAGGATGATGGAGAGGACAAGATGCTTAAGGGTGCTAGAGAACAAAAAAAGACACCTTGGCAGATAGCTGAATACTATACAGCTGCTTTTATGAAGGACATAAAGGCTCTTAATATAGAGGTTCCTGAAATTGTTCCAAAGGCTACTGAGCACATTTCTGAAATGATTGAATTTGTTGAAGGACTGATTGAAAAAGGCTTTGGATATGAAACCAGTGATGGAATATATTTTGATATTAAGAAGTTTGATGGATATGGAAAGTTATCAAGAGCTAATTTAGATGAACAAATAGCAGGAGCCAGAGTTGAGGTA
This sequence comes from Bacillota bacterium, assembly GCA_023395575.1. GTDB lineage: Bacteria > Bacillota > Clostridia > Acetivibrionales > DSM-1351 > Ruminiclostridium. The sequence continues at coordinate 7,318 of JAEWZA010000282.1, read as the reverse complement.
AACCAAGAAAAGAGGCACCCTGCTGATTTTGCAATATGGAAAAAGGCGCCAAAGGAACATATTATGCAGTGGCAAAGTCCATGGGGTATGGGATACCCAGGCTGGCATATTGAATGCTCTGCAATGGGAAGAAAATATCTTGGAGACGTGTTTGACATTCATACTGGAGGTGTAGATCATATTCCAGTTCACCATGAAAATGAAATTGCTCAGTCAGAAGCTCTTCTTGGTAAGTCGGCTGTTAACTATTGGATGCATAGTGAATTTATGATGGTTAATAACGGTAAAATGTCAAAAAGCCTTGGAAACACGTATACAATTGATAATTTAAGAGAAAAAGGATATGACCCACTTGCATTCAGGTATATGTGCTTAAATGCTCACTATAGAAATAAGTTTAATTTCACATGGGATGTAATGCAGTCTGCTCAGGTTTCCTACGGTAGATTTGTTGAAGGCTGCCAAGCACATAAGGATGGCACAGATAATGTGGAGAGTAATGTTATAAATGAATTTCTTAGTGACTTTGAGGAGGCTGTAAATGATGATTTAAACATTCCGAAGGCACTAGGTGTTGCATGGAATGCAGTAAGGTATGGGAAAAAATCACAGCAGATATTTGAACTCCTTTCAAAGATGAACAGAATATTTGGATTTGACTTGGACAAAAGGAAAGAAGAAGTCAATGAACCAGAGATATCCCCAGAAGTTCAAGCTCTGATAGATGAAAGACAACAGGCTCGTAAGGATAAGAACTGGAAGCGTTCAGATGAAATCAGAGATGAGCTTAAGGCATTAGGTATTGTTATAGAAGATACTGCTAACGGAGCCAAAGTGAAGTATATATAAAAAGCATAAATCAATTTTTACACATAAAAATTCTATCGGTGTGGTAGAGTTATCAATGGTTTGTTGCCAAAATTGAAGATATATTTTAAATTTATATATTCAGTAAGGCATGCGTATAACCATATAAATATACACAAGCTTATAAAAGGGTTGGTTGGAACAAGAGATATGTTCCTGCTAGCCCTTTTTTGTGGATTTAGCACACATAGCACATGTGGTTCAGTTTGTTCATATTATGTAAATAGGATTATAAATTATGGATAGGTACTTTATGAATAAGCTTCGAGAATTTATAGCTTTGATAAACTCTAAAATAGGTTCAGGATATGTATATGGTGGTCAAAATAGTACACCTCTTACTATGGAAGCCTTAAACCGACTTGTTAAAACATATGGTAGAAATCATTATTATTATAGTAATTACTCGGCCGAAAGATGGTTGGGAAAAGAATATTACGATTGCTCCGGGCTCATTGTGTACGCTTTACAAAAAATTGGCCTTGTACCCATGAATTTTGACTATACATCAAATGATATTTATGTTAAGCTTTGCAAGAAGATACCAAAAAGTGAACTTAGAGCTGGAGATTTATGTTTTCAAAAAACCGATTCGGGTATAGTTCATGTAGGTGTATATATGGACAATAATAGAGTGACCCATGCAAGAGGTACTTATTATGGAGTGGTAAATACTGAACTATTTAGTTCCTTTAACTTATTTGGAAGATTAAAATTTTTTGAAAATGTAGTTCCAGATTTTAAGATTACATTTATAAATGAGATAAAAAAGGTTGTAATTGATACTAATGTATATGAACAACCATATGAACAATCAGCTAGTATTGGAAAACTTGCAAAAGGTAAATTGATTACTGTAGAGGGCAAGACTGATAACAACTGGTATTTGGTAGGTATTGACAATAAAAAGGGATATGTGCAGTTCTCAGCCCTTAAGGATTATGATGAACTACTTGAAGCTCTTGAATTTTTAAGTGTTAAATCAGGAATCAGCAAGGAATACTGGTATAATCATGCGAAGGATCTCAAATGGCTGGATGTTTGTTTTGTAAAGATAGCAAAGGGCTTTGGAGCTGATTTATAGCTTATTCAACTTTTCATTAAGGCAATTAAGCAAAAATCCATTGATATAAGATTTGAGTTTGTACGATAGTCAAATTGCGCTTATAACTGTGGATTTTATATACTGTGAAATTACTAATATACATATGTGGATAATTTTGAAGATGAAAGCGGGGGAAAACATATGACAAAGCTTATTTCTTGGAATGTTAACGGGCTAAGAGCATGTATAGGAAAAGGGTTTCAGGATTTTTTTAAAGAAGTAAATGCAGATATATTCTGTATTCAGGAAAGCAAGCTACAGGAAGGACAAATACAGCTAGAATTAGATGGGTATGAGCAATTTTGGAATTATGCCGCTAAAAAGGGCTATTCAGGAACAGCTATTTTTACTAAAATAAAGCCTATTGCAGCTTTTTGTGGAATAGGCATTGAGGAACACGATAATGAAGGGCGCGTTATTACACTAGAGTTTGATGAATATTTTTTGGTGAATGTTTATACGCCAAATTCAAAGCGTGAGCTTGAAAGGCTAGAATATAGAATGAAGTGGGAGGATGACTTCAGGGTTTATCTTAAGAAATTAGAGGAAAAGAAGCCTATTATTTTTTGCGGGGATTTGAATGTTGCACATAATGATATAGACTTAAAAAATCCAAAAACCAACAGAAATAGTGCCGGTTTTACTACTCAGGAGAGAGAAAAGCTTACAGAACTTTTATCTCAAGGCTTTGTTGATACCTATAGAAGTTTATACCCTGATAAAACAGACGCATACACCTGGTGGTCTTATATGTTTAGTGCTAGAGCCAAAAATGCTGGTTGGAGAATTGACTATTTTTGTGTATCAGAGTGTTTGAAGAACAGAATAGAATCAGCTGAAATATATAGTGATGTTATGGGTTCTGATCATTGCCCTGTGGGTTTAGTTATAAGGTAGTATAAATTTATTCACAGGGTGGATAAGCCTATTTTTAATATATACACAGTTTAGTCCACATTATCCACAGAAATCATGTCCACAAAGGGGAAAATGTGTGGACAAATGAAGCAATTAGTAAAAAATCAATGCTCTAAAGGGATAATTTATGATTTTAGTTGTGGATAAAAAACTAAGCCTTATAAAAATGTTTTAACAAACAGAAGTTTAGTGTATAATTATATTTGGTTTGCATTAGCTACATTATCGCATTCGATGACATTTAAAAAGCTCTGTCTGCCCCAATTGGTTAATATATTAGACTGAAGGATTAAAGCATTAAGGGCTACTGGTTTTTATGTTGTGACAAGGTTAAGTGTAGGCTCGTATATTTTAAGCAGAATGAGTATTAGAGTTGGAGAAGATAATGTTTGAAGATATTATTAGCAATATGCGTAAGGACTTTGATATAAAGCCAATGGAGGTACTGAATCTTCATCCATTGGTTTTGGCATATATAGGTGATGCGGTTTATGAGGTATATATTCGCACTATGCTTGTTATAAATAAGAAGACTAATGTGAATATGCTTCATAAGATGTCAATAAAATATGTTAATGCGAAAGCACAGTCAGATATTATTCATAGAATCATGGACAAGCTCACCCAGGATGAACAGGATGTAGTCAGGAGAGGTAGGAATGCTAAATCAGCTACAGCTCCAAAACATGCTGAAATAACTGATTATAGGTATTCTACTGGATATGAGGCATTAATAGGTTATTTGTATCTTACAAATGATATCGAGAGGCTAAAGGATATATTGAGGCTGTCTGTTGAAGAATAGGAAATACATCTCCAAGTAAAAAAAATAATATGCTAGTTTATATTGTTCTAGATAATAAAATGCACGTGGAAGGCTCAGGCTGAGCAAAAAAATAATAATAGTGAAAGAGTAGGTTTACGTAATGGCTGAAGGAAGAAATAGATTTGGTAATAGGTCAAGCAACGATAACAAGGGCGGATTTAAATCTTTTTCCGGTAAGAAGAAATCTTATGGGGATGGTGGAGCAAAGTCATTTGATGATAACAAATCATATGGAGATAAAAGAGGTTCAAAGGTTGATACTGATAGGAAATCCTATGGAGAAAAAAAGGATTCAAAGTTTGATACTGATAAGAAATCCTATGGAGAAAAAAGGGATTCAAAGTTTAGTGCAGGCAAAAAGCCATATGGTGGGAAGAGAGACAATAAGTTTAGCAAAGATACGCAGAGTCCATATCCTGGAGGGCCAAAGTATGAATATAAGCCTGATGTAGAAGCTCAAGAGGAAGTTGTTGGAGAAATAGACAAACTTGAGGGAAGAAATCCAATTCTGGAAGCTCTTAAGGCAAATAGAACCATAAATAAAATATTTGTGTCAAAGGGAGAACGGGAAGGCTCAATACGTCAAATAATTGCAATGGCAAGAGAAAAGAAGATTATTATAACTGAGGTTGACCATAATGTCATTGAGAGTATGTCTTCGACTAAGTCTCATCAGGGTATTATAGCTTTTGTTGCTGTCAAAGAGTATGTTGAGGTTGATGACATACTGAATATAGCACAAGATAAAGGACATCCCCCATTTATAATTATTCTTGATGAAATAGCAGACCCACACAATTTTGGTGCAATTCTCAGAACTGCTAATGCGGTAGGAGCTCATGGAGTAATTATTCCAAAGAGGAGAGCAATAGGATTAACTTCAGCTGTATCAAAGGCATCTGCTGGTGCAATTGAGTATGTTCCTGTTGCTAGAGTAACAAATATCGCACAGACGATAGAATATCTAAAGAAAAATAATGTTTGGGTGGTAGGTACAGATTCTACAGGTGAGAAGGCGTTTTACGATAGCGACTTGAAAGGTGCGATTGCTCTTGTTGTGGGAAGTGAAGGTGAGGGTATGGGCAAGTTAATTCGTGAGAAATGCGATTTTGTAGTTAATATTCCAATGCAAGGTCAGATAAGTTCATTGAATGCTTCAGTTGCAGCAGCGATAGTTATGTATGAAATATTAAAGCAAAGAGGCAAGAGTTAAGCTTTTATTGGAGCTATAGTGGAGGATGGATGGCAACCTTGTAATAGCTGGATATAATGTAATAAATCAAAGGACTGACATTTTTGATATGTAAATGAGTCTTTAGAGGACTGTAGGGGTAGACTTTTGAATATTCTGTCAAACTATCAGGGATATAAAAATAAGGAGCTTTTAGTGGTGTTTGATGCATATCTTCAAAAGTTGGGTCAGGAAAGAATTTGGGAGTTTGATAATATATAGGTGGTTTGTATAAAATATAGAAATGTTTGATAATTTTATTGAGAGTTTTCTATACTTAAATGGCATATACAATTCTGTAAGGGTTGTTACTTCATATTTCTTAAAGCAGATAATTACAATGCCTTCCGATGGTATTAGAATGATTCGGTAGAATTAAAGCTAGTTAGTTTTAAGCCTCCTATTATGAGTAATAATAATATGTCAAATATGTCTCCGTATATATTTGAAAAATTGGATAAAATTCGAAAAGGCAAGTAAAACTTGACACATAGGGGCTTTTTGCTTATAATTTAAATAGGTATATATTCTGATTTTCCACTCTTTTACAAGCAAAAACTGGGGGCAACAGTATTGAAAACGAACTTAATGGTCAATGTTTCTCAAACATATTGCGATATGGTTGACGAAGATATAATACTTGATGCAAAGGTTGGTAATGAGCGAGCACTTGAGTATATTATCAACAAATACAAGAGCTTTGTTCGTGCAAAAGCAAGGACTTATTTCCTTATTGGAGCTGATCGCGAAGATATTATTCAAGAAGGCATGATTGGATTATTTAAGGCAATTAGAGATTATAAAGGGGACAAGCTTTCTTCTTTTAGAGCATTTGCTGAGCTTTGTATAACTCGTCAGATTATCACAGCCATCAAAACAGCTACGAGACAAAAGCACATACCTTTAAATTCTTATATTTCACTTAATAAGCCTATTTTTGACGAGGAATCCGATAGAACTCTGATGGATATTATCAGTGAGGAATGTATCAGTGATCCCGAGGAATTAGTCATTAATAGGGAAGAGTTTCTTGGAATTGAGAGCAAAATGAGTGAAATACTTAGCTCACTTGAATGGGAAGTTTTGACTTTGTATTTAGAGGGTAAATCTTACCAAGAGATTGCGGAAGAATTAGATAGACATGTGAAATCAATTGATAATGCGCTACAAAGAGTAAAACGTAAATTAGAGAAATATTTAGAAGAACAAAAAAGCTAATTTGTAATTATTGGTTTTTATGATACTAGACTTAGTTTTATGTACGTGCTATACTACATGAGTTAAAACAATCGGATGCTTCGCGGGTGTAATTCAATGGTAGAATATCAGCTTCCCAAGCTGACTGCGTGGGTTCGATTCCCATCACCCGCTCCATATGCTCCCATAGCTCAGGCGGCAGAGCGCATCCATGGTAAGGATGAGGTCTCCAGTTCGAATCTGGATGGGAGCTCCACATTACAAGGTTTAGAAATTTAAATATGCAACATTGTTGCAACAACCAGCAAAAAAAGAACTGATAAAACAGTTCTTTTTTTGTGTCCAAAAATAAAAATTAAATAAAAATTAATAAATTGGGCTGTTTAGACGTATTGTAACAGTCCATTTTATTATCAGAAAAATTAAAGGAGGAAGAATAAAAAATGAAAAATTCAGAATTTATTTCGCAGTCAGTAGCTGCAAGAATTATCAATGAATTGAAGGCTAGAGGTTATGGTGCTATTGCTGTAAATACCAACGGTAGAGAAAACAATTGGGATATTGAAAAAATATGTGTAACTAGAAATGGTAATGACATATGCGATATCAATTGTAATACTAATACTATTTCATACAACAATAAGCATGATCGTTCTGAGGTTGAGATGATATTAGCTTTAATTGGTAACCTGCAGGAGCAGGAAGAAAATTATCTGTATGCACCGATATTAAATATTAATAAGCTGGAAAGGTACAAGCTGTTATCTGAATATAATAATGTCATTCTAGCTGCATGCAAGGTGTCGGAATTGAAGCCTGAAATGCAAAAGGTTGACAGCATCCAGTATGTTACCTGGGAAAGAGATATTTCTGATACTGGAGTTCACAACGGACATTATTTTAATGATAATTATGCAGCTGCAAAGGAAGACTTCGCAAAACGCTCAGGACTTATTAGAATAGATAAGCTTTTTAGTGAAACAGAATTAATAGCTTTATATGACGGATTGATCAAGTTGGAAGCCCTTGACTCTGATGCCGGAGAAGCAACCAAAGTATTACAAGATGTAAAGAGAAAAATAATTAATGTAATTCCTGATATTGAAGACAAGCTTTATGAAAGAAATCCTACATTCAAAGAAAATGAGAAATATAGTGAAATAAACTCAGTAAA
>JAEWZA010000211.1 GCA_023395575.1 Bacillota bacterium | reverse complement strand
GGTTCTTTACATTATCAAATGTCAGAAATTAGTCAAGAAAGAAGAGCCGGCTATGCATGGTATGGGAGTTGGCCTGCTAAGCTAGTTAAAGAAAATCCAATAGTAGAGCCTGTGAAGTATGATATAGTAGTTGCAAAGGATGGAACTGGAAATTACACTACTGTTCAGGCTGCTATAAATAGTGTACCTAATAATAGTGCAACTAGAACAACAATATACATAAAGAATGGTACCTACAAGGAGAAAATGAACATAGGCTCCTCCAAAATAAATATTACGCTAATTGGTCAAAGTAAAGAGGGGACAATTTTAACCTATAATGATGCCGCAAGCACTCCGAATTCTACAGGTGGTACATTAGGAACAACTGGAAGCGCCAGTATTACCGTAGCGGGTAGTGGATTCCAAGCAGAAAATGTAACTTTTGAAAATTCCTATGATGAAGTGGCAAATGGTAGTAGTCAAGCAGTAGCAATGCTTGCTAAAGCCGATAAAATGATATTCAAAAATTGCTCTTTCAAGGGTAATCAAGATACCTTGTATGCAAATAGCGGAAGACAATATTACTACAATTGTTATATTGAGGGTGATGTAGATTTTATATTTGGGGCAGCAACTGCAGTATTTTACAACTGTGAAGTTTATTCATTGAATAGGAGTGGTGGATGTGTAACAGCTCCAAGTACAAAAGCTGATCAAAAAGGTTATTTGTTTTATAAATGCAAATTGACAAGCAGTAGTGCTACGCCAAAAAACATTTCTTTAGGAAGACCGTGGATACCAAGCTCAGATCCTAATAGTATTACTCCAAAAGTATTATTTAGAGAATGTGAACTAGGTAACCATATTTCTGTAGCTGGTTGGACTAGTATGTCTGGTAATTATCCTGAAAATTATGAAATGTGGGAATACCTCAATACTGGTGCTGGCTCAAATGCATCCAGAAAGCAATTACCTTCATCAAGAGCGTCTGAATATACAATGGAAAAGTTCCTTGCAGGCACAGATGGCTGGGATCCAAATGTAAATGTAGTGATAGAACAGCCTGTATTAGAAGGAGAATTTATTAAGTCTTTAATTGTAAAAGATACAACAAATTCTGCAGACTGGTCAATACAATCAAATTTACAGGTTGGGGATTTGGTTTTTGGAGATAGGACAGTAAAATTCATTAGTGTTCCACAATTCCTAATAGGGTCAGAGTGGATAAGAACAGCCTGTGATTCTAAAATGTTTACATCAACAGAGGCGACCTTTGTTCCAAGCATACCTATGACTTGTTATGTTGGGTTGGATACAAGAGTGACATCTATTCCAAGCTGGCTTGGTAGTTGGACTAATACAGGTGAAACCTTAGCTAATGATGGAGCAGTTACTTTCAAAATATATATGAAGAGCTTTCATAGCGGAACAACTGTTGAACTTGGAACAAATGGGGCATCAAGCAGTGTGGTGAATTATGTCGTTATGGTTAAACCAGATTATCCACCAATGATTATACCTGGTGATGTAGTTCCAGATGGACAAATAGATGCACTGGATTTTGCTGTTATAAAAAAGCATCTTCTTGGAATTGAACTTTTGACGGGTGATTCATACAAGGCCGCTGATATTGATAATAGCGGTACTGTAGATGCAATTGATTTAGCGTTGCTCAAGAAGGCGCTATTAGAGGGAATACATTGATTTAAAATAATTTATGATTGAAGGAAGACGTACTGGATTTCGCTGTTATAAAGAATATATTCTTTGAATTGAAATTTTGAAGAGTAATTACAAAACTTAATTGAGTAAAATAATTAATCCCAATCTCATCCACCTTAGCTATAGGTTGGATGGGGTTGGGAAAAATTTTTTTATGAGATACTTTAAAATAGAACAAGAATGTACCAGTATTAAGATTTTCTCTAGTTACTGTTACAGAAGAAAATAACTAGTTATCCTTTGAAACTAAATTTGGATAATTGTATTGACAAATAAAATTGTTAGTATTAAAATGATAATAACAAACAAATAATAACAGATAATTTTCAAGTAAGTGCTACTGATGATGCAAAATGGTTTACTGTTTCACCAAAATTATATCAAGAACAAAAGACTGTAACTGAAAACGGATATATTCTCACAAAAGTGTTTAAATTAGAATTAATAAATGATTAATAAAAGCTTGAAAAATAAATTTGTACTACTATGGTGTGGCATGTATTAATAAATTTTGTAAATGTAAATTTGCAATGGAGGTTGATATTAAATGATAAATAAAAATGATTTCTTAAAAAGAAGTACAAAGGCCCTTGAAGAAATATTGGATATGTTGGAAGGTCTGCCTGAGCTTCATTTAAAAGATTTGCAATACCAAAACGCAGCTCTCGTGATTGTTGATATGATAAATGGTTTTGCTAAGGAAGGTGCTTTAAGTAGCCCCAGAGTTGAAAAAATTATTCCTAAAATAGTGGAGCTATCTAAGCTGTGCGATGATTTAGAAATTACAAAGCTAGCATTTGCAGATTGTCATACTGAGGCTTCACCTGAATTTGATGCATATCCAGAGCACTGTATGAAGGGAACAAATGAGAGTGAAGTTGTAGATGAAATAAAGGAAATTGGCGGTTATACACTTATTCCTAAAAATTCAACTAATGGTTTCCTTGAAGAGAAATTTCAAAACTGGCTAAGCGAAAACCAAAATATTGATTCATTTATTATAACTGGTGACTGTACAGATATATGTGTTCAACAATTTGCAATTACACTAAAAACTTGGTTCAATATGCAAAATAAAAAAGCCAGAATAATTGTGCCTATAGAGGCAGTTGATACTTATGATTTAGGAGTACATGATGGAGAACTGACAAATGTGATGGCACTGTACAATATGATAATAAATGGGGTTGAAGTTGTTCGAGCAGTTAAAGTATAAAGGAGTGACTATAATTATGGATAATATAAATTTAACAATGTTAACTGACTTTTATGAATTGACGATGGCAAATGGATATTTACAGGAAGGGTTACAAAACAAAATCGCATATTTTGATATGTTTTTCAGAAGGGTACCTGATGGCGGCGGTTTTGCAATAATGGCAGGAGTTGAACAATTAATACAGTACTTAAAGAATATCAAGTTTAGTAATGATGACATCGGATTTTTACGAAATAAAAACATGTTTAGTGAAGAATTTCTGCAATATTTAAAAAACTTCAGGTTTAGCTGTGATGTCTGGGCCGTACCTGAGGGAACGCCTATATTTCCTAATGAACCGATTGTAACAGTCAGAGGACCGGTAATTGAAGCTCAGTTTGTTGAAACCATGGTTTTGCTTACTATAAATCACCAAAGCCTAATTGCGACAAAAGCAAATCGAATAGTCAGAGCAGCAGATGGAAGAAGCGTAATGGAGTTTGGGTCAAGAAGAGCCCAAGGCTATGATGGAGCTATTTATGGCTCAAGGGCTGCATACATTGGTGGATGTATAGGATCTTCATGTACCATTTCTGATAAAGAGTTTGACGTTCCCGTTATTGGAACAATGGCTCACAGTTGGATACAGATGTTCTCAAATGAACTAGAGGCATTTAAGGCATATGCAAGAACATATCCCGATAGCTGTACACTGCTAGTTGATACTTATAATGTCCTGAAATCAGGTGTTCCTAATGCTATAAAAGCATTCAATGAAGAATTAATTCACAGGGGCTGTAGACCAAAAGGAATAAGGATAGACAGTGGAGATATTGCATATCTCTCAAAGGAAGCTAGGAGAATGTTAGATGAGGCAGGCTTTGAAGATTGTAAGATTGTTGCATCAAACGCTTTAGATGAATTCATTTTAAGAGATATTCTTATCCAAGGTGCAAAGGTGGATTTATTTGGTGTGGGTGAGAGATTAATAACCTCTAAATCAGAACCCGTCTTTGGTGGAGTGTACAAGCTAGTGGCTGTTGAAGAAAATGGAGAAGTTAGTCCGAAGATAAAGCTTAGTGAGAATGTGGGTAAAATAACAAATCCAGGATTCAAATCAGTATGGAGGCTATTTGATAATGTTACAGGGAAAGCAATTGCCGATGTTCTGACAATTAATGATGAGATTATTGATGAGAATAAGCCTTATGAACTGTTTGATCCTGAGCATACATGGAAAAGAAAGACTGTAACTAATTTTTATGCTAAAAGGCTTTTAACTCAGATTTTTGACAAGGGGGCTTGCATTTATGAAAGCCCTACTTTGAAGGATATTCAAAGCTATTGTAAAGCTCAAGTAGATACATTGTGGGATGAGGTTAAAAGATTTGAAAATCCGCACAAGTACTATGTTGATATGTCCAAACCATTATGGGATATGAAGGCTAAATTGCTAGAGGAGTATCAGTAGAATAATTCTTAAAATTATATTCCATTTCTTAAGAATAGAGGGGAATTGGAATATTCTCTGATAGAACACAATGCATGTACAAAAGTCCAAAGCTGATTTCACCAAGCTTAGGACTTTTTAGTTGTGCGCCCAGCATGGGCGCTTTCTCGTCGGTGAAAGTCCGATACGGGGGTTGATAGTGCCAACCGTTAGCCAAGAGCAAGGATGTCCTCGGTGACGAGGAATCTGAAGGAAGCTGGAG
>JAEWZA010000167.1 GCA_023395575.1 Bacillota bacterium | reverse complement strand
ATAAAACCAAGAACTTTATGCGAACAATGGACTTTGGACTCAATGAAGAGGAAAGAAATTGTTTGCATCAATTAATTATAACAAGTATGTATCAATCTTTTTGTTACGGATATGGGATTGGGAAAATAGAAGGTGAAACAAAGCAAAGGGTTCGCTTATAGAAAAGTATATATCAAATATTACCACTATTTAAATAACTGTACACATTTTGTATTAATAGAAATGTGTACTTTTTAGTTTGTGTATTATTTTTTGTTCTAATCATTGCTTTATCAAGGTTAATATATTACAATTTCTTAATGTAGCTTTTCATATGGTGTATACTTCATGTAAAAACATCAAAGACTACTGTTACAATTGTTAGATTGTATTAGAAAATAATTTTTATTATTTGACTTAAAGCAATTAGGCTTATCAGTTGATAGTAAATGACTGAAGTCAATTACGGTTCAAGTTTCGCGATGTTATTGACATTATCGGATAATTAGCCGTTTTTAAATTTGACTTTGTAAAAATACATGAAATACAGAAAAATACTAAGGGAGTGTATAAATAACTATGATAAAAAAGCAAGGTCTCAATCCATATCTTCCTTCATGGGAGTATATTCCTGATGCTGAGCCATATGTTTTTAATGGCAGGGTCTATGTGTATGGTTCTCATGACCGTTTTAACGGGCATGTATACTGCTTGAATGATTATGTATGCTGGTCTGCACCTGTAGAAGATTTGTCTGATTGGAGGTACGAAGGTGTCATTTATAAAAAAACTGATGACCCGATAAATCCTGATGGAAGTATGTGCCTCTATGCTCCAGACGTTACAGTAGGACCGGATGGACGTTATTATCTGTATTATGTTCTTGATCATGTTTGTATTGTTTCTGTAGCTGTTTGTGATAGTCCAGCAGGCAAGTATGAATTTTATGGATATGTTCATTATTCCGATGGAACACGCTTAGGAGAAAGGGATGGAGATCAGCCGCAATTCGATCCTGGTGTACTGACAGAAGGAGATAAGACCTATTTGTATACTGGCTTTTGTGCAAAGGGGGATAAATCAAGGAAGGGACCTATGGCAACGGTGCTTGGACCCGATATGCTCACAATCGTGGAAGAACCAGTGTTCATAGCACCAAGTGAGCCTTATAGTGAAGGCAGTGGATATGAAGGACATGAGTTCTTTGAAGCTCCTTCTATTCGGAAAAAAGGGGACACCTATTATTTTGTCTATTCTTCCGTTGTTTTTCATGAGCTGTGCTATGCCACCAGTAAATACCCAACTAAGGGCTTTGTATACGGAGGAGTTATTGTAAGCAACAGCGATCTTAATATTGATACTTACAAGCCAGCGGAAAAGCCTATGTTTTATGGTGCAAACAACCATGGAAGCATAGTTGAAATTAAAGATAAGTGGTATATTTTTTATCATAGGCACACCAATGGAACCAATTATAGCCGACAGGGATGTGTTGAGCAAATCACATTCTGCGAAGACGGCTCCATTCCGCAGGTTGAAATGACCTCCTGTGGCCCAAATGGAGGACCTCTAGTTGGATGTGGAGAATACCCAGCTTACCTAGCGTGCAACCTTTTTTGCAAGGAGGAATCCATCTACACTGATTGGACTGGAGCATGGATGGATCATCAGTTTCCAAAGATTACTCAGGAGGGGAGAGATGGAGACGAGGAAGAGGGCTATATTGCTAATATGAAGGATTCCGCCACAGCAGGCTTCAAATATTTCGACTGCAAGGGAATTAAGAGAGTTAAAATTAAGGTTCGTGGATATTGCAAAGGGGAATTCTTGCTTAAAACATCTTGGAATGGAACAGCTCTTGGAAAGATACCAGTTGATTTTTCAAACATATGGAAGGAGTATTCTGCAGATATTGTTATTCCAGATGGTGTTCATGCACTGTATTTTACTTATACAGGTACAGGGAGTCCGAGCCTAGCATCTTTCACATTAGAATAGAGTGTAATTGCAAATACGGCTGTTCCTTAGGGGACAGCCGTTTGTATCGTAGGTGTGTCCAGCGAGGCTGGAGTACACTTGCCATATAAATAAATCAGATGTGGTAAAATAGTTCTAAATCAACTTCCGCAGTAGAAAATTGTAGGTGTAGAATAGCAAAATAATGGAAAGCTGAAGGTTAATGTGCGAAAGTCGATAATCTATTGAATATTTATCAATTCAAACCTTCAAATTGCATATTGTAGTATTTAGCATATATACCGTTTTTAGACAACAGTGTCTCATGGTTACCACGTTCTTGAATACCATTTTCACTAATTACAATTATTTCGTCAGCATTTCTTATAGTACTGAGTCTATGGGCGATGACAATTGTAGTTCGATTTCTTGACAAGCGCTCTAAGGACTCTTGAATATGCCGCTCACTTTCGTTGTCTAATGCTGATGTGGCTTCGTCAAGAATCAAAATTGACGGATTTTTGAGAAATACACGAGCAATAGCTATTCGCTGCTTTTGGCCGCCGGATAGTCGAGTGCCTCTCTCACCGACATGTGTATCATAGCCATTTTCCAAACTCATTATAAAGTCATGAATATTTGCATTTTTAGCAGCAGCAATGATTTCTTCATCGCTGGCATCTGGTTTCCCATAAGAAATATTTTCTCTCACACTGCCAGAAAACATATAAACATCCTGCTGAACAATACCAATAGCTTTGCGTAGGGACTTCAATGTGATTTTACGTATATCAATGCCGTCAATTGTAATTTCACCACCAGTTACGTCATAAAAGCGGGGGAGAAGTGAGCAAAGAGTTGTTTTTCCACCACCTGATGGCCCCACGAAGGCTACTGTTTTACCTGCATCTATTGAAAGGCTTACATTTTCCAGCACCTCGGATTTTTCATTATAATGGAAGGAAACATTATTATAGCTTATATGGCCACGTGGGTTAATTAGCGGCTTTGCATTTTTATTGTCTTTAATTTCAGGCTCTGTTTCAACTATTTCTAAAAAACGCTTAAAACCCGACATTCCTTTTTGAAAAGATTCCGTGAAATTTATAAGTACTTCTATTGGGTTTAAAAATATTCCAATATAAAGAGCATAAATTGCCAAATCTGTGGGTTTAATGCTACCTTTGGCTATAAAATAACCTCCGCTTATCAATACTGAAGCATAAAGTAAGCCTTGAAAAACGCTAGTTCCAGCATGGAAACTGCCCATAATTAAATAGCTGCTTTTTTTTGAATCCAGAAATTTTAAATTGCAGTACTTGAATTTTTGATGCTCAACTTCTTCATTTGCAAAGGATTTAACTACTCGAATACCGGACAAAGTATCCTGTACTCTAGAATTAACAAGGGCTATTTTTTGGCGGTTATCCATAAAAACTGAGCGCATTTTTCGATTCTTTTTCCAGCAGAAAATGAACATTGCAATGGTTACTGCTAGAAGAATTAAAGTCATTTGGGAGCTAATCATTGCTAATAAAATAAAGGAACCTATAATTTTAATGGTTGATATGAATATATTCTCCGGCCCGTGATGGGCTAATTCTGATATATCAAACAAATCGGATATCAGCTTGGACATCATTTCACCAGTGTTATTATTATCATAGTAGGAAAAGGAGAGTGTCTGATAATGATCAAACAAATCTTGTCGCATATCACTTTCCATACGTGCACCCATTATATGTCCCCAAGAAGTAATAAAGTACTGACATACATATCTCAACATGTACATAAAAAGCAATCCTATACCTACAAGCCACAGAATACTCAGTATCTCAGAGGAACTGCGTGTAAAAACTCCCTTTGTCAAAAAATTAAGAATCTGTGGAAAGGCTAAATCAATTGCAGAGACTGTTAATGCACAGAGTAAATCAATAAAAAATAAAGCTTTATAGGGTTTATAGTATTTCATAAATTTTTTTATGGTAGACATTTGCTAGTTCTCCAGTTGATAAATAGTATTTGATTTATGCTGACAGTAATTAAAATTCCATATGGTATTGAAACCAATATTGCAAGAATATCCTTATAGACGAGTTTAATTAGTTTTAGTAGCCAGCACAAAATGTAGATTATTCATTATGCAGCTATTTGGAATATAAATAATCTTTTAGCTGCAAAAATTCAAATTTATATAAATATTGTACTCTATGTGTTTGGTTTTTGAAAGGATTTAAGTTAAAACTTGCTAGTTAGGAGTTTTGCTTATTTAATCTTTCAACGAAGGCTATAACTAGATTTAAGTCTTCATCTGGCATATTTATAAGTAAAGAAAGCATTTTATTAATCTTGGGATTATTCAGTATATTATCTGCCAGTCTTGCTGCATCTGATTTTATTGCTTCTTTGTCATCACAGCCTAGCAGTGAATTTGCATCAACGTCTAGTGCTTTCATTAAAAGCTTAATTGTATTAGAATCAGGTTTATTTTTATTGTTTTCCCAATCACTTATAGAATTGTGTTTAGCACCTATCAGTTCTGCTAATTGCTTTTGTGTAAAACCTTTTTTTATCCTTTGTTCACGTATTCTGTCACCTAGCGTAATCATTTTTGAATACCTCCCATCAACAGTTATATTATCAATAAATAATTATTTTGTAAATAAAAATATCCGAAATGGTCGAAAAAAACTTATTGACATTTCGAACAAAACGAACTATAATTTCTATTGTTCGAACATATGTTCGGTTTTGCGAATAAGACATTTTAATTTAACGAGGCAAGAAAATTCCCTCCCACTTTTATAATGGCGGGTACGGCTTTGGTTTTCAGGCGGTGAGAATATCTACTGCCTCGTTGAAACGCCGCTAATGAAATTTTTCTACAAACGAAAAATTTCATTTTGAATCTATACGTTATAACACTAAAGGAGGAGAGATTACATGTTTAAAGAGGGGATAGATGGAATTATTAATACAAGTGTTATGTTTTTGGATAAAGACAGTTTTTATTATTTACCCGATTTTTTAAAGGAATTTAAGGAATTCCGTAGGCTCAGAAAGCTTTCTGAAGATGAGCATGTTGAGCTTTTGAAGTTATGGAACAGTTTTGAAAATATGATGGATAGCAATTTTATTAATGATTCTACTGAAAATGGTGTAGAGAGTTGGGAGCGTATTCTAAAAATTACGCCTAAGGCATACGATACTCTAAATGATAGAAAGTTTAGAATATTAACAAGACTCAATGAGAGGCTGCCGTATACATATAGAGAAGTAGAAAAGAGGCTTGCCTAACAAAAATCTTTGAGCCAGCATTAGATTCAGAGCCAAGACTTTGCCATTATAGAGCACCCTGATTTTTGGACAGATATGTTCACACTGTGTGGTGCTTTTTTCATGATAATTTATAGTAAACTCCTGTTCCTAAATTGAGTACAGAATTGCAAAGCTAGTAAAATTTACAATATATGTTGAATAATATTAGAAATTACTATATACTATAATAAGAACATATGTTCTTTTAACGAGTAATGGTGAGTGCATCAAGATAAAGTTATCTTGTGGGGGAAGCTGCTGATGAATGATATTAATAAAAATGTTCAGTATAGTATAGAAAATGATACCTCAAGTGAAGTCGAATGTGGGGTAAGAGAGATATATAGGTTATTCAAAGAGGATTGTAATATTTACAATCAAGAATTTACTGATATGGTAGTGCGAGAAGTTGAGTTAAAAAGTGGGAGTAAAAAGCTGGCTCAAATTTGCGAAAGCATTGTAGACGCAATTAAGTCAGAAAAGGAATAAAGTAGTGTAATTAAAATTCAAGAGCTTTTATTATAAATTCTTCCTGTTTATCTTATCGGAATATCACTAAGGCATAAAAATTAAAAGTATAGCTGGATTTCTGCTATAAGTTTCTTTATTATAGCTTAGTTTATTAGCTCAACTTTCCAACATAAAAAGTCATCCATGCTTAGAGTACTAATGGTTGTTGCCAAGTGAACCAACATATTTTATTAAATTATTCAGCTTTACCAGTTCATTTTTAGGCGTTTAAACTTATCAATGGAAAGTTGGCAATAAACATTGATAATTCTACCACACCAATAGATTTTTATGTGCGAAGTTTGAGTTATAAAAAATAAAATAATTTTGGATATTAATTGGTACTATTACTCTATGGTACAAGAGCGACAAACCTTGTAAAATAAAAGGATATAAAAAAATTATTTCTGATGCTTTCATATAATTTTAAATACGTACAAAACTTAACTTTGGGAGATGCTGAAATGAAAGAAAAAATCCTTTTTTTTACTGATATAAATAAGAACATGGTTGAACTGGTAGGTGGAAAAGGTGCAAATCTAGGTGAAATGACGCAGGCTGGATATCCAGTTCCGCCGGGTTTTTGCATTACAACTGAAGTTTATAGTGACTTTGTTTCAGAGGTTGACCTGAACGGGCTTGATGCCGAACAGGCACGAGAAAAACTTCTTTCCACGCCATTGCCTGATTATTTTACAGAACTTATGGATTTAGCACTAAAAAAATTTGAACCTGATATCTTATTTTCAGTACGTTCTTCCGCAACTGCAGAGGACTTGCCTTTTGCTTCTTTTGCGGGACAGCAGGATACTTATCTTAATGTACCAGCAAAGGATATAGAGCAAGCTGTACGTAATTGCTATGCTTCTCTTTATACAGAACGTGCGGTTGAATATAGAAAGAAAAACAATATAGAAAAGGCGATGATGTGTGTCGTTATACAGCAGATGGTTTTTTCTGATGCATCCGGCATTCTGTTTACTGCTGATCCTGTAAGCGGGAAAAGGCATATTGAAATCATTGAGGCTGGTTTTGGCTTAGGAGAAGCAATGGTATCTGGTAAGGTTACACCTGACCATTATTCCTATAATAAGAAGAAGGGCAGCTTAATTGAAAGGAAGATTTCATATAAAAAGATCGCAGTATTACCCCTAAAAAATGGTGGGACAGTTACGGCAAACATTAATTCGGCTAAACAAGTATTGCAATTGTCCCAAATTAAAGAATTATTTGATTTAGGTGAAAAACTGGAACAGCATTACGGAATGCCACAGGATGTGGAATGGGCAGTTCAAGACAATAAAATTTATATTTTGCAAACACGTCCAATTACATCTCTTTATCCATTACCGGCTTTTGAGGATGAAGATTTTCACATACTAATTTGTATTGGTTATGTTCAGATGAACACAGCTGCTTTTTCACGGATGGGTGGAGAAATTTTTTCTTTTATTTTTAGAGAGAAGGATATACCTTTAGCTGAGTACAGCAGTGAGCTTATTTCTCTGCCCGGAGGAAGGCTGTTTAGTGATTTAAGTTCATTATTTAATCGTAAATTATATCGTAATATAGCGCTTAAAATATTACCAGAAGTAGAACCACTACTTGCAGCTGCTCTTTCTGAAGTGTTTTCAAAGTATACAAAGTTCCATAAAAAGAAAATTCACTTTCCAAAAGGATTGAAGACCTTACCATTAAAGGTTATTTACCGGTTTCTAAAAGGAAACACCTCGAATACAGTAGGATATGCTTATAAACTAATTGGAGAGATTTGTGATAAGAGATCTCTTGAAATATTGACAGCTCCTGCAGGGCAGCAACGTATAAAAGCAGTCTATGACAATATGAAATTGATTGATATTGTTGTAAACAAGTTTGCTCCTCTTATAGGAACAAGTATACTAGCACTGATAATGATGAAGAGGCTGGAAAAAAGGATTTTTGGTGAAGCATTATATACACCATATATAGAATCTGGACTTGAAGGAAATATTACCACAGAGATGGGATTGATGTTGGGAGACATTGCCGATTTGGCAAATCGACAGGAAGGGGTTATTAGCGAGCTAAGAAATCCAAATTATGTGACATTAAATCAACGGATTTATGCTCGAAACGATGATTTTAGTGAAAAATGGGCTGAGTTTATTGACATATACGGTTGTCGTTGTGCAGGTGAATTGGATATTTCATGTCCTCGATGGCGAGAAAACCCGGAGCTTATTGCTAAGCAGGTAGTTACTTTGGCTTTAGGTAAGACATTAGGGGATCATCGCGATGAGTATAAGGCAACGGTAAAGAAAGCCAAAGCAAAAGCTAAAGAATTTATTAATCATGTAAAGATGAAGGCGGGTAAACGCAAAGCAAGGAAAATAGCCAAATATGTGAGGATTTATCGTGAAGTGTTTCCAATTAGGGAGCATATGAAGTATATTTTAGTACGTGTAATGGATTCTGCTCGTATAGCCTTGTTGAAGGAAGGTGAGGATATGGTCAGAAAGGGACAAATATTAAGAGCAGAGGACATTTTCCTTTTTCAGTACAAGGAAATATACGAAGCAATCGAAAGTGGTTTTGATTTGAGGGATTTAGCAGATGAGAGGCGTGAAGAACTGAAATATTGGAATAGGCTAACCCCACCTCGTATTCTTACCAATGAAGGTGAATGTATAATGGGACGGTATGCAACTAAGAATGTACCAGCTGACGTTTTGATAGGATCGGGAGTATCTACTGGAACAATAGAGGGAAGAGCCAAGGTAGTACTTGACCCGAAGGAATCAGTAGTTGAAATTGGAGAAATATTGGTAGCACCCTTTACAGATCCAGGTTGGACGCCTCTTTTTATCAATGCAGCGGGATTAGTTACTGAAATTGGTGGAAAGTTGACACATGGTTCAGTTGTGGCTCGTGAATATGGAATTCCCGCTGTAACAGGCGTAGTGGAAGCCACTAAAAAAATTAAGACGGGCCAGAGAATTCGTGTTGATGGTACTAGTGGGTATGTACAGATTTTAGAGTAGAATGTATTTTATTGACAAATCAAAAAGAAGTAAGATAAAGGATTTTACTTGCCTAGAATTTTCTAGCGTTCACATTCAAACATAGCATTACCAATGCTAGAGGTGCGCAGTAAATAGGGAGCATTTTGTCGAAGGGGGAGTAGCCCCCCTAGCGGACAAGAAAATTTTCAAGAAATAAGTTGTTAAGATTGATTAATAGCATTTTGAAGTGAATTTTTGCTTCCTTATTACAAGGGATTTGCTTTATTTTTACCAGTTTT
>JAEWZA010000005.1 GCA_023395575.1 Bacillota bacterium | reverse complement strand
ACCCATAATGGTGCAAGAAGATGCATACATCATAAATGAAAGTAATCCACACTGTAAAAATGAAACGTAAGTCTTGTGCTTTAGAAAAAATAAAGTACAAATTAGTGTTAAAGCAGAAATTATAACTATAAGATCTGCACCTTTAGTTAACCCTACCCTAAATATAGAATCATTTGCATATATGCCATCTCCAAAGATTTTAACTGATTGACCATAAATGTTTTGGACGTATCTTGAAATACCTCCTGAAGAATAAAATAGACCTAAAGAAGCAGATATAATAGCTGATATTGCAGTACATAAATACAAAATAGTAAGCCTTTTACTCATAAAATCACTCCAAAAATATAAATTTTATTTTCTACGTAGATTTCTAAATATTGCATCTTATATTAAAGACAATGATTTTTCGCTAAAACCATAAGTAAGAAAGTAACTGGAGGGGATGAACTAACTCTTTATTTACATAGCTGTAAAAGGCTAGTTAACGGGTTAATATGTAAAATTGCAGTTTAAGCTAGTTACAAGTCAATAATAAAATAAGTTTGCAATAATAGAAAAATATGAAGTAAATCTACTTTGTTATACGGTAAGAATTGAAATTAGTCTGCCTAAATTTTTGTAATTTTATAAATTATAGATAAAATGTTAAAATAAACATAATATCTATTTATTGTTGAAGTCTTAGGCTTTCATAAAACTATCAAGATATATTCTGGTTCTTAGAATTGTGCAACATAAATATCATAAGTATTAAAAAAACTTATGATATTATGTTGCTTTAAAATTTGTTTTAAAGATTTGTTTTAAAGATTTATTTTTAATAATCTTTATCATCAAGGTTTTTGAGCTTTCTCCTGCTTTCCGATACCAATTGATTAAGCGGATTCCTACTAACCGCATCGCGGAGCTGTTCTTGGTCGAGGTGAGTGTATATTTCCGTGGTGGCAATACTTTGATGTCCTAATAATTCCTGCAATGCTCTTATATCAACCTTGCCATACTTATACATCAAAGTAGCTGCAGTATGTCTAAGCTTATGGGTTGAATATCTCTGAGGATCAAGCCCAGCTTCTTTAATATATTTTTTTACAATCTTCTGAACTGATTCCTTACTAATTCTCTGTAAACGCTTACTCAAAAACAATGCATTTTTATCTTTAACATTGTTAACAGGGCGAACCTTCATATAATCTGCAATAGCTTGTATGCAGGCATTGTTAAGCGGTATGCTGCGTTCTTTGTCACCTTTACCAATGACAGTAAGGGAGTTGTTTTTTATATTACTTAAATTTATTCCAACTAATTCAGATAATCGTATTCCACAATTTAAAAATATAGTGATTATTGCGTAATCTCGTGCTGAATACTCACTATTCACTAAATCAACAGAATCCAGCAAATCCTTGCTTTCTTCAACATTCAAGTATCTTGGCAATCTTTTAATGATTTTAGGTGATTCTAATTCACTTGTAGGATTAACATCAATAAGCTTGGCTTTGTTTGTAAGATAATTAAAAAACGCTCTCAAGCTTGCAACCTTTCTAGCGCGTGCATAAGCTGTGTTATCACGGTTACTGCTTACAAAAGACATAAAGGAGTATAAATCACTTAAAGTGACAGTCTTCAAAATATCTATGTCAACATCTGTTATATCTATTTCATCAAATTCAATTTGTTTATCAACTAGCTTTCGGTGAATTTTCAAAAAACGAAAGAAAACCCGTAAGTCATAAAAATACACTTGAACAGTATTTATTGATTTTCCTTTAATTGTTTGAAGATAATTTAAAAAATCTCTTAGTACTAATGGCATTTCAAAATCAGAAATATTTTTCATAGGTGTCTCCAATTCTTTTTTTAAATACTAATATACTTATTTACAATCTACAGTTTTTGAGCCTATTAAAGCATGTGCTGTATATTGTGTTGTACATGTATGAATAGTAAAATTAGGATTTTAAACAATTCTATTATACCAAAATTGCATGGATTTTTATATGCTCGGACAGATTTGTAGTAATTCAATAAGTTTTAGGGGTTTTTACATCAGGAAGCTTTAGTTGCAGAGTAATATAAAAGATATTTTGACATTCATAAATTATTGCCTTAAACTATATATAATTGTAAAATAATGAAATGGGAAAGATAAAAGAACTTGTTTTATCAACTCTTTTGTTTGGCTTTGAAACGACCGATAGATTTGTTCGAGGCTTAAATAAACTAACTGCAAATTTTGATTCGTAAAATTTAACATTAATGGAGTGACTAAATTGGCATATGCTACATATAGTACAATTAAATATTTTGATAATATTCCAGCCAATCCCAAAAGAGAGCTTATACTAACCAGATTAGGTTATAAAAAAGGTGTTACCGAATTGAATACACATGATAGGGCATTAGTTGAAGATGCTATAAGACAAGGAGAATACCTATGTAAGCCAGAAGGAGCATATTTAATTATTCCAGTATCATCAATCAAAGGCTCGGTTATAGCTCTTGAAAACGGAATAAGCTTTGATAGCGAAGGACTAACAAAGCTTTTGCAAAATAGCAAAAGTGTTGTTCTTATGGCAGCTACTGTTGGTAAAGAAGTCACAGACAAAGTATTCTCTGAAATAGAAAAAGGCAATGCCGCAAATGGCTTGATAATTGATTCAGTAGCTTCTCAAACTGCAGATGCAGCTCTTGACTGGATGGTACAACTATTAAAGAAAATTCTAATCCGAGAAGGAAAAGTATTAACAAGGCATAGATATAGTCCAGGCTACGGAGATTTGCCACTTTCATATCAAAAGGTTATTTTTGATGCTCTTCAGCTTGATAAGCTAAAGATAGCACTTACTGAAAAATTTATGCTGGTACCTGAGAAATCGGTTATAGCAATCGCAGGTATTGAGGAAAAGGGGGAGAATGATAATAATGAATAAAGCACAGTTTAGGGAGCTTATTTCAAATAAAGTACTTATACTTGATGGTGCTACAGGAACAGAATTACAAAAAAAGGGCATGCCTACAGGTATTTGTCCTGAAAAATGGGTTTATGAAAACCCTGATGTGATAAAAAGTATCCAAAATGAATATATAAAAGCAGGTTCAAATATAATATATACCTGCACTTTTGGTGGGAATCGCATAAAACTTGATGAATTCGGCATAGGAGACAGAACGGTTGAGCTAAACAGATGCTTAGCACAGTACTCCAAAGAAGCTGCAGGTGATAAATGCCTTGTTGCAGGTGACTTGGCATCTACAGGCAGATTTATAAAGCCTCTCGGAGATATGGATTTCGAAGAATGTGTCAATATATATAAAGAACAGGTTAAGGGGCTATTAGAAGGAGGAGTAGACCTTTTTGTAATAGAAACTATGCTTGACATACAGGAAGCTAGAGCTGCACTGCTGGCAGTAAAGGAGAGCTGTGATTTGCCTGTTTGCGTCAGCATGAGTTTTGATGAGAACTTGAGAACTTTAACTGGAACTGACCCAATTACTGCCCTTATTACACTGCAAAGCCTTGGAGCTGATGTTGTGGGTTGTAATTGTTCTACAGGGCCAATTCAAATGTTGAAAATTATTTCAATGATGAAGCCATATGCTAAAGTGCCTTTAATGGCTAAGCCAAATGCAGGACTGCCAAAGCTTATTAACGGTAAAACTATTTTTGACATGAAGCCTGAGGAATTTGGTCTATACACTAAAGAATTTATAGATGCAGGAGTAAACCTATTAGGAGGCTGCTGTGGAACCTCTCCTGATTATATCAGACAACTTTATTTAAAAAGCACTGATTTAAAGCCGGTAGATATACCTTCTGAGCCTTATAGTGCCATAACCTCTTCTCGTAAAACAGCTTTTTTTGGTTTTGGAAAACCAGTTGCTGTTGTTGGAGAGAGGATTAATCCTACTGGAAAGAAACAACTGCAAGCAGAACTAAGAGAGGGTTCAACACATGAAATAAGAAAATTTGCTGCTGAACAGGTGGAGAAGGGCGCTAGCATTCTTGATGTTAATGTTGGAATGCCAGGTATTGATGAAAGGGAAACAATGGTGAACACTGTAAGCTTATTGAGTTCAATAAGCGATGCTCCTCTTTGTCTTGATTCGTCATCACCTGAGGTACTAGAAGCGGCACTTAGAATTTATCCAGGTAGAGCATTAATTAATTCAATTTCTCAAGAAAAGATTAAGCTGGAAAAGCTTTTGCCTGTTGCGGCAAAATATGGTGCCATGTTTATATTACTTCCACTGAGCGACGAAGGGGTTCCTGAAAAAGCTGAACAAAGAAAAGTAATTGTTGAAAATGTTTTTGAAAAAGCAGCTCAAT
Source organism: Bacillota bacterium (assembly GCA_023395575.1). Classification (GTDB taxonomy): domain Bacteria; phylum Bacillota; class Clostridia; order Acetivibrionales; family DSM-1351; genus Ruminiclostridium. Next base: position 9,772 of record JAEWZA010000005.1, on the reverse strand, counting down.
ATGGTTATCAAAAATGCGATGTTGTAGTAGATGGATTGGTTATGACGGTATCTGCAAACCAAGAAGCTGCACTTGAGACTTTAAAGCTGATTGATTGGTGCAGTACAGAATTTGGCTGCGGAACAATAGTTGGACTTTCAAATGTTTCCTTTGGTTTACCTGAAAGAAGTTGGGTAAATGCAGCTTTTCTAGCAATGGCTATAAGTAAGGGACTTACTATGGCGATAGCAAATCCATCTAGCGAGTTATTGATGAATATAAAAATGGCTTGCGACGTAATTACAAAGAATGATATTAACAGCAGAAACTATATATCATATTTCGGAAGCCGTCAAATGCCGTCAACTGGTGAAGCTCAAATAAAATCAGAAGACAAAAAAATAGGTGAGAAAATATTTGATGCAGTACTAGTCGGTGACACTGAAATCATTGGAACACTTATTAACAAAGCTTTAGAAGAAAAAAATAGTGCTCGTGATATTGTAGATAATCATTTAATTCCTGCAATTAATCAAGTAGGAAAGCTCTTTGATGAGAAAAAATATTTTCTTCCTCAATTAATTCAAAGTGCTGAAACTATGAAAAAGGGTTTCACTTTTGTTGAACCGTTGCTTAAACAAGCAGTTACTATTGAAGAAAAAGAAGTGATTATATTAATGGCTACAGTAAAAGGTGACATTCATGATATAGGTAAAAATATTGTTGCACTAATGCTTAGAAACTATGGTTTTAAAGTATATGATTTAGGAAAGGATGTAAGTGCTGAGACAATTATAAATAAAGCAAAAAGCTTGAATGCACACATTATAGGGTTATCCGCTCTAATGACTACAACGATGGTGGAAATGAGAGATGTTATTAATCTTGCAAAGGAACAAAATTTAAATTGTAAGTTTATGATAGGAGGAGCAGTTGTAGATGCTGAATATGCAAAGGAAATCGGAGCGGATGGCTATTCCAGAGATGCGTATGAAGCTGTAAAACTGGCGAAAAGGCTATCTGAATAGAGAAATAATGTTTTTTATAACACTTTTGACAAAGAGCTGATTTAATGTTAATGAACTAAAAACTACTTTTAAATAATTCAAAATCCCCTATTCTACATTAAGGATAGAGGATTTTGTTTATTATATATTAATTAAAATATCTTTCACAAGTAAAAATGAACTTATAGTACTTTTTGGGTACGAATCCTAATGCCTATATATAGCTAAAAAATGTTAGCCACTCAAAATACAAATTATTATATAATGATTTTTGTCGCAATTTATGTTAACCATTCATATTTTATAGTAAAGAAATATCTATTTTAGGAGCGGTTAACATGTTGAAAAGAAGGAAAAGGAAATTAGAAATATTTAGTATATTTAAAAAGGTGGGGAAGTCTAGAAACAGCAAAGCCAAATTGGATGAAAATCATAAAAGGTCTCAAGCATTTGAGGAAATAAGTAATCAGAAAGATGATAAATTTGATGATGAAGCCTCTAATGAACTAGCTTTAGATTCTAAAAACAAAGAAAATTATGAGTATGTTGAAAAGGTTAGGAATCAGGTAAAAGATGTACTGCAAGAAAATTATGATACTAGCATTGATAATCTATTCAATCAATTTGAAAATAATGGCTATATAAATAAAGATAATTTTTTATTTCGTCTGATTTTTATGATTCTAAAGAAATATGGCTTTATCGATATAATTGACGATAATGGTGAGATAGATCCAAATGCTATTGATGCAATATTAAAATCAATTATCAAAGATGCATATAAAATGATGAATGAAGATAATAATGAAAACTATAGTGAATATAAATGCTTTTTCATTGAAAAAACAGGCTTTGAAGACAGCCAAAACTGCTATAATAATAATCTTTATGATGATGAAGATTAATAAGCTGTTGAATATAATAAGATTGTACAGACATATTATTTATAAGTTTTTGTTTATGTAGTCATTATTAGTACGTGGCATATAGCAAAAATATTATTTTATATACTTAAAAAATGTAGCTTAGAAAGCCTTGGAATATAGGATTCTAAGCTTTTGTTATAATAATCTACTAAAATCTATTGACATTTTTTTCTTGAGATGTTATTATTTCATTTATACAAATCCTATATGATTAGTATGAATAGTATGAAATGATTCTAGAAAATTAATACTTATTTTACTGAAGAAGATTTAGTCTGAGCAACGAACTCTGTTAATTTGAAGCTGAATACCAATAATTTATTAAAAAAAGGAGAGATTTTATGTCTAAGAACACAAATATTAGGTTGAGTTTTATAATTATTTGCTTGTTAATAACTTTTTCCCTATTGGCAGGTTGTGGAAGTGTAAGCGAAAAAACGTCTGGTTCATCGAATAGTGATTCTGTTACGCTTTTAAACGTATCATATGACCATACTCGTGAGCTATATGAAGAATACAATGCTGCATTTACAAAGTATTGGAAAGGGGAAACAGGACAGGATGTTACCATTCAACAGTCACATGGTGGTTCTGGAAGTCAGGCAAGAACAGTTATTGATGGTAACGAAGCAGATGTGGTTACTTTAGCACTTGCATATGATATTGATTCAATTAATAAGAACAAGGAACTAATTAACAAGGAATGGCAAAAGCGTTTACCAAACAACTCAACTCCATATACATCAACAATTGTTTTTCTTGTGAGGAAGGATAATCCAAAGAACATAAAGGATTGGGATGATTTAGTAAAACCTGGAATACAAGTAATTACACCAAACCCTAAAACCTCAGGAGGGGCTCGTTGGAACTACCTTGCAGCTTGGGGCTATGCACTGAAAAATAATAATAACAATCAAGAAAAAGCCAAGGAATTCGTTAAAGCCCTGTTTGATAATGTGCCTGTTCTTGACTCTGGTGCTCGTGGATCAACTACAACCTTTGTTGAACGTGGCTTGGGTGATGTACTAATAGCATGGGAAAATGAAGCTTTCCTTTCAATAAATGAGCTTGGAAAAGATAAATTTGAAATAGTTGTACCATCAATCAGTATTCTTGCTGAGCCTCCTGTTACTGTTGTAGATTCAGTTGTTGACAAGAAAAATACTAGAAAGGTCGCAGAAGCTTACCTTGAATATTTATACAGCGACGAAGGTCAGGAAATTGCTGCAAAAAATTATTATAGACCAAGAAGCGAAACAATTGCTCAAAAATATGCTTCGCAATTTACACAGATAAGTCTATTTACTATAGATGAAATCTTTGGTGGTTGGAACAAAGCTCAAGCAGAACACTTTAATGATGGTGGAGTATTTGATCAGATATACATAAAAAAATAGAATAAAACCAATCCATGGCATTTTAGGAAGATGGATTGGAAACATATCAACTAAACTGAGGTGAATTCATGATTCTTTCAATTAAGCCACTGAAATTAAAGCAGCAAAGTGTAATACCTGGTTTTGGTATTACAATGGGAATAGCATTACTCTATCTTACACTGCTAGTTCTGATACCTATTTCAATGGTATTTATAAATAGTTCAAGTTTAGGAATATCAAATTTTATAGATATAGTTGCCAGTGAAAGAGTGCTTGCTTCATTAAAAATATCTTTTGGAACATCATTTTTTGCAGCAGCAGTAAATACAGTCTTTGGATTACTCATTGCTTGGGTACTTGAAAGATATACCTTTCCTGGCAAAAAGCTTATGGATGGATTGATTGACTTACCTTTTGCACTACCTACTGCAGTTGCTGGTATATCACTTACAACACTTTATGCACAAAATGGGTGGATAGGCAGGTTTTTTGAACCTTTGGGTATAAAAATATCCTATACACCCTTGGGAATAACAATTGCTTTAATATTTATAAGTTTTCCCTTTGTAGTAAGAACAGTTCAACCTGTTCTGCAAGGTATTGATACTGAGGTAGAAGAAGCAGCAGCCTGTCTTGGTGCAACAAGATTTCAGACGTTTACTAAAATAGTCATTCCTGAACTACTTCCAGCACTTATTACAGGGTTTGCACTTTCGTTTGCAAGAGCTTTAGGTGAATATGGTTCGGTTGTTTTTATATCTGGTAATATGCCTATGAGAACTGAAATAACACCTCTTTTAATCAGAACAAAGCTGGAGCAGTACGATTATGCAGGAGGTACAGCAGTTGCAGCAATTATGTTAATAATCTCATTTGTAATGCTGTTGCTAATAAACTTTTTTCAGTGGTGGATAAGTAACAGACATAAACGCAATTAAAAGAGAGCATTATACTATATTTTATGGCCACTATACGGTTTATGGAGGTAAATATGGCAGGCAGCATTCCTTTAAATTTAGAAATTAAAAATCAAAATCAAACACAAAAAAGAACCACAAAAGATTCAAAAATCGTTCGGATTGTACTTACTACAATAGCAATATTATTTTTTGTGTTAATGCTTTTAGTTCCTCTTATTTCAGTGTTTGTGAAAGCTTTTGAACAAGGTGCAAGTGTCTATTTAGCAGCTATAAGTGACCCTATAGCTTTAGACGCTATAAAGCTCACTTTGACTACAATAGCCATTGTAGTTCCTATTAACACTGCTTTTGGACTAATTGCTGCCTGGGCTGTAGCAAAGTTCAAATTCAGAGGTAAAAATCTTTTGATAACCATAATTGATTTGCCCTTTGCCATTTCACCTGTAGTTGCAGGCTTAATATTTGTTCTTTTGTTCAGTACCAGCCATGGATTGCTAGCACCAGTTCTTAATATCCTTGGAATAAAAATAATATTTGCACCGCCTGGTATAATTCTTGCTACGTTGTTTGTTACACTTCCCTTTGTAGCACGGGAGTTGATTCCTTTAATGGAAGCTAAAGGAACTGCTGAGGAAGAAGCAGCTTTGACGCTAGGAGCAAGCGGATTTAAAACCTTCCGGCTCATTACACTTCCAAATATTAAATGGGGTCTTTTGTATGGAGTTATGCTGACTGCTGCAAGGGCGGCAGGTGAATTTGGTGCAGTTTCTGTGGTATCAGGACATATTAGAGGTCTCACAAACACTATACCCTTACAAGTAGAAATTTTATACAACGAATATAAATTTTCAGCAGCTTTTGCAGTTGCAACAATTTTAACTGTTATCGCAATTATTAATCTAATAATTAAGAATATTTCAGATTGGAAAATTCAACAGCAGGCCAAATTGTAGGTTAGGATTATTTCTTTCTGAAGGTTTAGATATTTAATTATTAATAAATGTCCAAATATCATTTCATATAAGGAGGTTGAGTATGAGTATTGAAATTTCAAATATTACTAAAAGCTTTGACACTTTTAAGGCTCTAAGCAATATAGATTTGAAAATAAATACAGGTGAGCTGGTAGCTTTACTTGGTCCATCAGGTTCTGGAAAGACAACGCTGCTTAGGATAATAGCAGGGCTTGAAACTTCAGACCAGGGAAGTATTATATTTGATGGCGAAGACAATACAGAAAAAAGTACACAGGATAGAAAAGTTGGCTTTGTATTTCAGCATTATGCACTGTTTAAGCATATGACAGTATTTGAAAACATAGCCTTTGGGTTAAAAGTAAGGCCATCCAAGTTAAGGCCAAGTAAGGAAGAAATAAATAAAAAGGTACATGAATTACTTGCATTGGTGAAGATGGAGGAATTGGCAAAGCGTTATCCTTCTCAATTATCAGGAGGTCAGCGTCAAAGAATAGCACTAGCTAGAGCTTTGGCTGTTGAGCCTAAAGTGCTTCTATTGGATGAACCCTTTGGTGCTCTTGATGCAAAAGTCAGAAAGGATCTTAGAAGATGGCTCCGAAAGCTGCATGACGAATATCCAATTACAAGTGTTTTTGTTACCCATGACCAAGAAGAAGCACTTGATGTAGCAGATAGAATTGTTATCCTGAATCAAGGAAAAATTGAACAAATAGGTACACCAGAAGAAGTATATGATAATCCTGTAAACCCTTTTGTTTACAACTTTTTAGGAAATGTGAATCTGTTTCATGGAAGAGTACATAATGGAAAAATTGAACTTGGTACATTAAAATTGGATTCTCCTGAACATACTGAAGGAGTTGACAGAAATGTCATAAGTTTTATCCGTCCTCATGATATAGAAATTAGCCTTGAAGCCAAGGAAGGTGAGTTTATTGCTGCAGAGATAATATTTATCCGAGCAGTTGGCCCAATTGTCAACCTTGAAATGAAGAGAATGGATACAGGAGAATATATCGAGGCCGAAGTCAGTAAGGAAATATATAAAAAGCTTATGCTCAAGGAAAAGCAGGCAGTATATATTAAACCTAAAGATTTCAGGGTGTTTATTCCTGACGATTACATAATTTAATTTTTTATATTAACTTTTGACTAATTTGGTAAAAAGTTGAGGATGATAAAATGGACAGTAGCAATTTTATAAAAAACCTATCTGTAGAGTCAAAGAAAATATTAAGTTTGATACTCCATAACCAGGCTTTTACTAAAGCTGCTTTATCAGAGCTATCCTGCTTAAAACTTACAAGCTTGAATAGAATGATGCTTCCTCTTGAAGAAGCAGGGTTAATAGTTAAATATGAAATGGGTGAATCAACAGGAGGTAGAAAACCTGTATTATACGATGTTAACCCATCTCGATATTATATTATTGGTATTGACATATCAAGAACATACACACAGGTGGTTGTAATCAATTTTAAAATGCAACTGTTTGAAAAATATAAATTTGATATGAACAAGGAATCAACTCCATCAATAGTAGTAAAGCTTATATCAAGCTGGATTGATGAAGTAATTGAAAAACTCAGAAAACAAAATAGTATCATTATTGGAATGGGAATTGGAACTGTAGGCCCTATGGACAGAAAAGAAGGGGTAGTACTAAAGCCTGATAACTTCGGAGCCGAAGGCTGGGAGAACGTACCATTAAAATCTATTTTTGAAGAAAGGTATGGTATCCCTGTAGTTATTGATAACGGAGCAAATGCAGCAGTGCTAGCTGAAACATACTACGGATTAGGAAAGGGTGTCAAAAACGTTATCTACATAAACTGTGGTATGGGTATAAGAACAGGAGCCATTTCCTCGGGCGTTTTTGTGAGAAAAATTAACGATACTGATGATGCCTTTGCACATATGATTGTAGATGTAAATGGGAGAAAATGTAGCTGCGGAAATCTTGGATGTATTGAAGCATATTCATCAATTTATTCAATAATTGAAATATTTACTGAACTAAGTAATAGAACATTAAATTACCATGATGATACTGAGCAGGTTTCCTATATGGATATTTGTAAAGCTGCAGAAGTAGAGGATCCCATTGCTATGAAAGTCATAGAGCATTCTGCAACCATCATGGGAAATGGGCTTGCCAATCTCATACAGCTATTAAACCCAGGAATTGTAATCCTAAGTGGACCATTACTCAAGCACTCCAAGTTGTTTTATAAGATTAGTACAGATACAGCATATAAAAAAATTAATATACTTAACAAAGACAAAGTATTTTTCAACAGGGGCGGTTATTTTAAAGAGGATGCCATATCAGTAGGGGCAGCAGCTATGTTGATGGAAAATTTTCTTGATAATGCTTGCACTCATTAATTTTAAATGAAGTCAATAAAATTATAATCATATTGAATATGAAAGTTGAATTTGAAAGGAGATAAAAATGGAGGATTTGAATCTAAAGGCACTAAACACTGAATTTATAAAGAAGGAACCAGAAGAGGCTATTCAATATATTGTTGAAAAATTAGGGGTTTCAAATATTGCACTGGCCTCAAGTTTATCAATAGAGGATCAAGTTCTGACAGATATGCTTTTGAAAATCAACCCTAAAGCTAGAATTTTTGTTATAGATACTGGAAGACATTTTCAAAAGACTTATGATTTAATGGATGAAACCATGCAGCGTTACAAGTTTAATTTTGAGGTTTATGCACCTGAAAGTGCTGATATAGAAGAAGCGGTATCAAAACTTGGTCCCAATTTCTTTTATGAAAGTGTTGAACTTAGAAAAAAGTGTTGTGAAATCAGGAAGGTAAAGCCACTAAAAAGAGTTTTAAGCACTGTAGATGGCTGGATATGCGGACTTAGAAGAGAGCAGTCACCTACCCGTCAGGATATGGAAATCTTTGAATGGGATGAAGGAAACTCCATATATAAAATTAACCCTATTGTGTTCTGGTCAGAAGATAAGGTCTGGGAATACATAAAGGCAAACAACTTACCTTACAGCAGCCTTTATAGTAGTGGATTCCGCAGTATTGGCTGTCAGCCCTGTACTAGAGCTATACAACCTGGGGAAGATGTACGAAGCGGTAGATGGTGGTGGGAAGATCCAGATAAAAAAGAATGCGGGCTGCATTTAGGCGGACATTCTACTGTTAAATAAAATTTATACAAACGCGTTTTATGCGTAAGAGGGGGTTTTTATGAATCACTTAGATAAGTTGGAAGCTCAAAGTGTACACATACTTAGAGAGGCATACAGAGAATTTAAAAATATCTGCATGCTCTGGTCTATCGGAAAGGATAGTACCGTATTATTATGGCTAGCAAGAAAGGCATTTTTCGGTCATGTACCAATACCGCTTGTACATATAGATACTCATTTTAAAATACCTGAAATGATTCAGTATAGAGATGATTTGGCATTAAAATGGAAGCTTACAATGGTTTATGGAGAAAATACTGAAGCTTTGGCACAAAAGAACACATTTCCTGACGGCAAAGTAGATAGAATCACTTGCTGTCAATCTCTAAAGTCCAATGCATTGAAAAATACACTTTCAGGTGAATGGAACAGATACGTTATGGATCATAAGACAGGAAAATATGTCTTGGATACTAATAGAGAGCAATATACAGGTGTAATTGTAGGTGTCAGGGCAGACGAGGAGGGCAGTCGCTCAAAAGAGAGATATTTCTCACCAAGAGATAAGGAAAATGATTGGGATGTAGGAGATCAACCTCCTGAATTCTGGAATCAATTCAAGACAGACTTTGCTCCTGGAACTCATATCAGAATACATCCTCTACTTGACTGGACAGAATTGAATATATGGGAGTATATCGAAAGAGAAAATATACCTATTACATCACTATATTTTGACCAAGGCGACGGAAAACGCTACAGATCCTTGGGGTGCTATCCTTGCACAACACCCGTTGATTCTACATCTAAGAATGTCAGTGAAATCATAGAAGAATTAAAAAGTGGAAAGTTTGCAAGCATAGCTGAAAGATCAGGCCGTGCACAGGATAAGGATGACGGCGGAGGACTAGAAACACTGCGTAGAGGGGGGTACATGTAGATGGATAACAGAGAGCAAATGAATATAGTAATTGTTGGACATGTGGATCACGGAAAAAGTACTGTTATAGGCAGATTGCTCGCAGATACCGATTCTCTTCCAGATGGAAAGCTTGAATCGGTAAAGGAATTCTGTAAGAAAAACTCAAGACCTTTCGAATACGCATTTCTTTTAGATGCCTTGAAGGATGAACAATCGCAGGGTATTACAATTGATACAGCAAGATGCTTTTTTAAAACAAATAAAAGGGACTATATAATAATTGATGCTCCAGGACATATAGAATTTCTTAAAAACATGGTAACAGGTGCATCCAGAGCTGAAGCCGCACTTCTGGTAATTGATGCAAAAGAAGGTATCAAAGAAAATTCAAAACGTCATGGACACATTGTTTCCATGCTTGGAATTAAGCAGGTTGTTGTTTTAGTTAATAAGATGGATTTGGTTAACTTTGATAATGAGGTATTTAAAAATATACAGA
>JAEWZA010000487.1 GCA_023395575.1 Bacillota bacterium | reverse complement strand
TACAAAGGAAATCAAAAAATCAATGATTCTACAGAATTAGTTGATTCTATCACGGAAAGTAGCGGATATTTAACTACAGTATTTATGAAGGATACTCGTGTTTCAACAAGTGTTCTGTTAAGTGATGGAAAGAGAGCCGTAGGAACAAAAGCATCTGATGCAGTTATTAATACCGTACTTAAGGAAGGCAAAGACTATCATGGCGAAGCATTAGTTGCCGATACAAAGGCCTTTACATTTTACACCCCACTAAAAAATGGTAAGGGTGAAATAGTAGGCATGTGGTTTGCTGGCATTGAAAAAACTACAGTCGACAATCAAATTCTGGGGATTGTAGTTACAATTAGTTTTGTTATATTTGTAGGACTACTTATTGGTGCACTTATTGCATACTTTATTGGTAATAGACTATCAAAGTACATTATAGAAATAAATGACCATTTAAATAAATTTTCAGAGGGTGATTTTAGTAATAAAATTTCTAAAGATGCCCAAAATCAATCAAGCGAGATAGGTCAAATTTCCAGAGCAACAAATACTGTACAGGAGTCTATCAGAAATATTATTATGACTATTATCAACGAGTCTACTAATATTGATAATTCCTTAGAACAGTCTATCAATAGCATTTCATCCTTGAACGGAAATATTGAAGATGTTTCTGCTACTACCGAGCAGCTTTCTGCCAGCATGCAGCAAACAGCATCAACCATGCAGGAAATGAATGCAACCTCGACAGAAATAGAAGGGGCAGTAGAAAATATCGCCAAAAAAGCACAAGAGACCTCACTAGCTGTCAAGGATATTAGTACAAGAGCTTTAACCTTAAAAACTGCTGCTAAGGAATCAAAAGACCATGCTTATAATATATATAAGACATCTAATCTGGAACTGACAACTGCTATCGAGCAAGCAAAATCTATTGAGCAGATTAAGCAGCTATCTGATGCTATTATGCAAATTACCACCCAAACCAACTTATTAGCATTAAATGCGGCTATTGAAGCATCACGAGCTGGAGAGGCAGGAAAAGGCTTTGCTGTAGTTGCTGACGAAATCAGAAAGCTAGCTGAAGATTCAAAGAAAACTGTTAGCGAAATACAAGGGGTTACAAAGAATGTATTGGATGCAGTTGAAAATCTAGTATTAAGCTCACAGAATATATTATCCTTTATTGAAAACACAGTAATTAATGACTATAATAATCAGGTTGATTCAAGTGAGCAATATAGTAATGATGCAGTCCGAATAGATAATTTAGTTATGGATTTCCGTACTACCTCCGAGGAACTCTTATTATCAATAAGCAATATGGTAAAGGCGATAAATGAAGTTACCATTTCAACAAATGAAAGCGCTGAAGGTACATCAAACATAGCAATACGTGCTTCAGAAATAATAGATGAGAGTTCTAAAGTTGTAAGTTTATCTGAAGGCTCAAAGAAATCCTCAGATAATCTTAAAAATTACGTTTCAAAATTTAAAATATAGTGATTTTAGACTATAGCAAAAGGTCGTTAAAAACTCAAACTTCGCACAAATTATTTTTTGTGCGAAGTTTGAGTTTTTTAATATTAAACTACCTATTATTCCATTCTCTCAGGAGCACTTATACTTAATAAATCCAGTACATTTCTAATTACTGTCCTTGTAGAGTCAACCAGTAAAAGCCTAGCCTTCATTAGACTCTCATCCCCACCTCTAACCTTGCATGCATTATAGAAGCTGTGGAAGCAAGCAGCTACATCTTGTACATATCTTGTCAATCTGCTTGGTTCAAGCGTTTCAGCTGATATTCTCACCTCATCTGGATACTCAGCCAGCTTTTTAATTAGTTCAAGTTCCTCTTCTGTCTTGAGCAGCTCAAGATTTACGTCTTTTATATCTGGAACAGTTACACCCTCACTGGCTATGAGCTTGAGCATACTGCAAATTCTCGCATGAGCATATTGCACATAGAAAACAGGATTTTCATTGGATTGCTTTGCTGCCAAATCAAGGTCAAAGTCCAAATGACTTCCTGACGCTTTTGCATTAAAGAAAAATCTCACTGCATCTCGCCCTACTTCGTCAACCAAATCCATCAATGAAATTGACTTCCCTGTCCGTTTTGACATTCTTGCAACTTCACCATTTCTATATAAACGAACCAACTGGAATAACACAACATCAAGCTTATCCGGGTTTATACCGAGCGCTGCCATCGATGCCTTCATTCGTGCCACATGTCCATGGTGGTCGGCTCCCCATAGGTTTATTACCCAATCAAAACCTCTCGTTTCGAACTTGTTTCTGTGATAAGCTATATCTGCTGCAAAGTACGTAGGTACTCCATTATTTCTAACCAACACCTCATCCTTGTCGCTTCCAATTACAGAGCCTTTAAGCCACAATGCACCCTCATGTTCTACTGTACAGCCTCTGTCCTTAAGAATCTGCAATGTCTCAGTTACTTCGTTGCTTTTGTGCAAGGTTTGTTCTGAAAACCATACATCAAATTTAACTCCATAGCTTTCAAGTCCTTCTCTAATTGCTTCTAAGTTTCTAGGAAGAGCATAGTCGACAAATACCTTCTTTCTTTGCTCAGAGTCAACATCTATATACTTATCCCCATTAATTTTAATAAATTCCCTCATGTGCTCAGCAATGTCTTCACCTTGATATCCATCCTCAGGGAATACAATGGCATCCTCACCTTTAATTAGCTGAATATATCTAGCTTCAAGAGATTTTCCAAACTTTTCTATCTGATTACCTGCATCATTGATTAAATATTCCCTTGTAACATCATATCCAGCAGCAGCAAGTACGCTTGCAATGCAGTCACCTAATGCTCCTCCTCTTGCATTTCCCATATGAAGAGGACCAGTTGGATTGGCACTTACATATTCCACCATTACTTTTTTGCCATTTCCTATATTAATGTGTCCATAATCCTCTTTTTCTTCAGAAATAATTGCTAATGCATCGTATAAATACTTAGTTGATAATGTAAAATTAATAAAACCTGGTCCAGCACAGTCTACTTTTTCAATGTAAGTATCCTTTGTATCAATGATTTTAAT
>JAEWZA010000415.1 GCA_023395575.1 Bacillota bacterium | reverse complement strand
GTCCTATGTACTGAACACCAGGGGTAGCAGGTATTGAGCCTTGAGGAAGTGTATTTATTGTACCTAAAAGGTATTTTTTGAGTACCGCAAAATCTAATACATCTATTTTATTGTCAACATTAAGATCCATATAAGGCATAGATTCTTGAACTTGATCTAACAAATGCTTTTTTAGCAAAGCAAAATCTATAGCATCAACATTATTATCCTTATTGTAGTCACCATATAAAACTCGTGAGCTTGGTTCTACTGCTATGTCAGATGCAGCGGCAACAGTAGTTACAGATAGCATTGCAGTAAAAAGCATTGCTAATACAACTACAAAGGCTGTCAGCCTATTTGTCTTTTTATTTCTCATCATTACTAAACATCTCCTTTTTATAATAATTTTTTAGTGCTATAAAACTAAGCAAATCTTGTTTGATTTACTATATAGTATCTTTTGTATTTTATACTTTCTCATATGTTTAGTTTTACAGCAACCCTCCTTTATTATAACTTTATAGTGTAAATTACCTTATTTTGATGATATTCATCTTAATTGTATAGTTATACCAATAAAAATACAAGAACCTACATATAAAATATTTTTTGTTACTGTATAGGTTACAATTTAGCCTATTAAATTAGTTTAGTCTATGAATGTTCAAACTTATCAATTTAACAGTAAACTGCTTAAATAGTACTCCCGTGCAATATATATATGGCTCGCTCCCAAAATTGACGCTGAAATAATAACGGTGCAGAACAAGCACTTCCGCCGACCGTATTACCAAGGCATCCTGTCTCGATGTAATACTCACAGCTACATCCTTTAGCTGTGTCGGCTACAATACTTGTTCTTCACCTATTATTTCTAGCATCAATCTCTAACCAAGCTTCGCAATTAGATATATATTGCATTCGCGTATTATTTCTTGCATTAAAACATCGGTATACAATATTGTTTTGAAACAACTCCTTCAGCAAAAACTTAGAGCTTGTTGAAGTATGTGCTGTACATTGTACTATAGAAGGCTGAATAATAACCTATTTAACTATTGATAACTATAATGTGTAGTATATCTCAATAGCTAATGAGGTGTGAGGCTCAATAAATGAAAATAAAATGACGTAACCCTTACGAGTTGCGTCATCTCATTTCTAGACAGTATTTGGTTTATAACACAACTTTCAATATTAATAAGTGAATACCTATTGTTTTAACAAGAAAGTTGAATAATTAATTTATCTATATGTATGCCATTAATCAATATTATTAAAAATCAACTTCAGTATCATAGTAACAACACTTTAATAAGTTCTCCATCTCCACTTGAGAAGGCTGACGAGGATTGGAGCCTGTACATGCATCTGAAATAGCTAGCTCTGCAATTTTAGGCAACTTCTGAAAGAATTCTTCTTCTGAAACAATACCAACATCAGAGATGTTACCGCCATCACCATAATTCTTTATACAATGAGGAATATTCAAATCATCACTCATCTTACGAAGCATTTCAATGAGTAAATCAATTTTCTCATCTATTGTACTTCCGCCAAGTTTAATAAAATCTGCAATTTCAGCATATCGCTTTGCAGCCTCAGCATTTTTACTGTTGTATTTAATAACCTTTGGCAGGTACATTGCATTAGCAGCTCCATGAATAATATGACCCTTACTAAATGCAGCTCCAGTTTTATGAGCCATAGAATGTACAATTCCTAACAATGCATTTGAAAACGCCATACCTGCAAGACACTGTGCATCATGCATTTTTTCACGTTTTGATAAGTCTCCGTTATATGATCCAATAAGATTTTCATAAATATTCTTTATAGCATGTAGAGCTAACGGATCTGTGTACATAGAATTAGCAGTTGATACATATGCTTCTATAGCATGTGTCATAGCATCCATACCTGTATGCGCTATTAAGTGTGCAGGCATAGTAGCTGCTAAATCACCATCAACTATGGCAACATCTGGAGTGATTTCAAAATCAGCTATAGGGAATTTTACACCCTTTTGATAATCTGTAATAATAGAAAATGCAGTAACCTCTGTAGCTGTACCAGATGTTGTAGGTATAGCACAGAAATGTGCTTTTTTACGAAGCTTTGGCAATCCAAAAGGTACACACATTTGTTCAAAGGTTATTTCAGGGTATTCGTACTTAATCCACATAGCTTTAGCGGCATCAATAGGTGAACCTCCACCCATAGCAACAATCCAATCAGGCTGAAATTTGCTCATTGCTTCTGCACCCTTCATAACAGTTTCAACAGATGGATCTGCTTCTATTCCCTCAAATAGTTCTACTTCCATGCCAGCCTCTTTCAGTAAATTCATGGCTTTATCAAGAAAACCATTTCTTTTCATTGAACCACCGCCAATTAAAACCATTGCTCTTTTGCCTTCTAGTGTCTTAAGAGCTTCTATAGAGCCTTTTCCATGATATAAATCTCTAGGTAATGTAAACCGTGTCATATAGTATCCTCCGTATATTATTTCATATCAATATAATATCAGCACAAGTTACATTATATATATTTGTTAATTGAAAATTAAACATTATATTCTGTCTCAGTAACAAGCACGATATAATTGATACGGTTTTTGTCCCCTATATACAATTTTATAAAATTGTAACAAATCAATTTAAATTAATAACTAAACTTCGTCTCACCAACTAATTCATGCACATATTTTTAACCCAACTTTCCATTGGTAAGAATTATCAGTTAAATTGTATAACCTTATCAGTTTATGGAAATATATACTATATTGTATTGTTGATGACTGAAAAATGCAATGAAATTTTTATTCAAACCATATAGGTGTAGTATAAGCTCTATGCCCTCTTCCATTCTCTTCTATGCAATATGCCCTGAGATAACAATCCTTCTCAATTTTTAATTTAGTTGTAATTGAACCTTTTCCAGCACCTACCGCTGTAGAATAAACCTGCTGCTCTGATGTCCATCCCGCTTTACCTTTCATTATATAAATGTTCAAACCTTCTGTAGTATCCGAATATGATAAATGTAACTCTATAGTACCAACAGAAACAGTATCCCCCATCCAATACCAGGTAGATTGCCCGACTTTTCTGACCCAAAATGCCAGGCCAGGATAAGTTGTCACATAGTGGTGTCCGCTAGTGAGACTATTTTTTATATTGGCATGGGACAGTTTATCGGCATATGTAACAGTGTAACATTTTCCAAGATTATTTTTGGATTCAGTATCACTGCCAGCAAAAGGAAAAACCTTTTCTCCATGTAACAGCCTTTTGTCAACCCATCTGGTAGTTGAACCTTCATTCATATCACTCCAGCCTGCGTTGAGAATTTCCATGCCTGTTTCCCCGTGGGTGTATGCATAGGTATTTATATTAAAATTCCAAGGTTCAGTCTTACCCTTGCCCCAATTGGCATGATTAATTGTAACTAGTCCTCCATACTTTTTAAGATTATTAATACCTTGCTGTGAATCTGGCGATGACGCTTTTCTAAAAATATCAGTAGAGCATGGCACAAAGGTTTCATTCATTATTCCGTTACAATGACAGGTGTCACGAGATTTTGAATTGTTAATAAGCTCCGCACATGAAAGCTCTTCACCATATAGAAATGCAAATGAGCTATCTGACAAAGCCTTTACAGTATTTTTTTGAGTTTCATATTTTTTTGAATTTAGACAATACGCATGGTCTGTAAGTGTAAGCCAATCTAAGCCAGCTACTATTGCAGCGGCTTTTAATTCCTGGATAGTGTATATTCCGTCCCCAAAATAATAATCCCATGTATATGTAGAATGTGAATGAGTATCTCCAAAATACCAATTTCCACCAACTATTCCAGGTGCAAGGGGAGGGGTTTGAAGAATTCTATTTTTCTGTAGCTTCACTTCTTTTGTGATACTTACAGCCTTTCTATCTTTTATGCTTTCCCCTTCTACCTTCAAAGACAATTCCAAAGTTTCATTTTGAATAATTTCTTCTGCCATCTCACTTGTTAAATTAAGTCTTAAATATTTAGTACCACTTTTAAACTTTTCGTATCTAGCTTTTAATTTTCTCAGTTCTTCCTCTGATAATGAATCTGTCCTTGTTCTAAGAGCTTCAATTGTTCGCAATGAATCACCGCTTGCTTTAAGCTCTTCTCTGAATTCAGTTTTATATTCCTTCTTATTTAGTGTCCATTTTGAGCTTTTTATACTAATTGAACCTTTTGACCTTGTGTTTGTAACAGCTGCAATAACAGTAAAACCTTTAGGCTTGCATATTATGGGCGGAGTAATAATTGATAGAGCTAAATCTTCACGAATTTCATTTAGATTTGTATTAGTGTCTGTATTCTGTATATTCCCTTTAGTAGTTTTCTTATTTAGTTTGTCATTTGGTGTTGGAACTAATGCAGAATCTGAATTTTTGGAGCCACCATTATTAGATTTGTGATTTTTAGTAAATGCCAAACCAAAAATAAATGAAATAATTGGCTTCTTAATATGTACCCCCCCTTAAAAACACTAAATAACCTGAAATTTTCAGATAGCCTTGATAGGGTTGATTTTTATTCTCTAAAATTCATTATATGCATCAATTCCTAGATAAATTACTACTTTTTCTTTCCAATAAAATCTTTTGAAATAATCTTAAATACGCATACACTATTAGCTTGAGTTTGATTAAATTCAACACTTGCATTTGTCTGTCTTTTCATAAGAAGTGAAAGGCCATGACACTTCTCCTGTACATCATTAATGAACTCCACCTTTCCGGTTCCAATTATACTAGAATAAAAACAGCCTGATTTGCAAGGGGTATCCTTTACAAATACTGTTTCTCCTTCAAAGCACATTTCAAAGCATACATTATTGTTTCTATTTAATATATCTATTTTACGTCCCTCTTTGGCACTATGAAAATACAAAATCAAAACATTGTCTATAAACTCATAACCAAAGGAAAGGGGCAAAACATATGGATTATCTCCATCAATCATTGCAACATGGCATGTCTTACACATTTCTATTATTTCTTTTATGTCCTTAATAGCTTTTACCTCTCTATCGCTTCTTCTCATTTTTTGTCCTCCATTTTTAATTTTTATTTTAAATTAATGCGTTGTGCTAATGCTGAAATCAACTATTCCTCACCCAAAAATTCAAACAAATATTAACCAAGTCTCCCATTTATCTAAAATGTACTCGCGAATAAGTAATAAGT
>JAEWZA010000383.1 GCA_023395575.1 Bacillota bacterium | reverse complement strand
GTTCACAGGTTGTCTTTATGACTACTTGTATTTGTACACTGGAATTTTGTTTAGGGAAATAAAAACAATATATTATAGATTAAGTTCTGTGTATTGGATTGTAAAACTAGTGCGTTTTTTTGTATTTCTAAAGCATGGATTTTATGGTAATATTATTATAAACATACTAATATAACGCAATAAGGTTGGAGCAAAGGAGAATATATATGTCAACAGTTTCATTTATACATTTATCCGATATTCACTTTGTTAAAGAGAGTGGGAAACAAGGTGATATAGATAATGACCTTAGGAAAGCAATACTAACTGATATAGAAATAAATGCAAAAAAAACTCTAGGTAAAATAGATGGTGTATTGATAAGTGGTGATATTGCATATAGTGGCAACGAAAAAGAATACGATATAGCTACAGAGTTTCTAAAGGAAATTACAGATATGTTTAAAATATCTAAAAGCTCGGTATATTGTGTACCAGGTAATCACGATGTAAATCAGGATGTAGCAAAGGAAAGCCATGTTATTTACCAAATTCAATGTGCTTTAGATAATCAATCTTCATTAGATAAAGCAGATAAGATTTTTGAAAAAAGTATATATGACAAATATTTCTCAGAGTTACTTTTTAAGCCAATTGAGGAATATAATAATTTTGCAAGTAAATTTGGATGTGAAACAGATAGTGATAAATTTTACTGGTTTATGAATTTAACTTGGACTATGGAATGAAATTGAATATTCAAGGTATTAATTCTTGTTTTATTTCTAATGCCGATGATCATAATGTTAAACCGGGAGAAGTTAGGCCTATGTACATAGGACAAGCTCAAATACCATTTAGAAATTTTGATTCAGTGAATATGATATTGTGTCATCATCCGCCAGAATGTTGGAAGTTTTATGATGATTTAGGTGAAAAGTTAAATAGGCGGGCAGATATTCAATTATATGGTCATAAACATACACAAAACATTGAGTTGACAGATGAGAATGTTACTATTTGTTCAGGGGCAACTCATCCTACAAGAGGAAATGACTGGAATCCCAGATACAATTGGATAACACTTGAGTGTATAAAAATAGATGAAAAGAGAGTTATTAAAGTTCAAATATTTCCTAGAATACTGGATAAGTTTAGAGATAGATTTATTCCGGAAAAAGATGAAATCTATATTGAACATTTATTACATATTGATAAAAAAAGGGACGAGCATTTGATTGATAAACCTAATAACATATCATTAATTAGAACTGATAGAAAGGAAGTTTTTGAACAAAAAAATAGTGAATATGATAAAAGTTTCAATGATGGTGATCTGATATATGACTTTTTTGACTTAACTAAGTTTAAACAAACAAAAATTCTCAATGAATTAAATTTATTAGATGAGAAAGATTGGGGTAAGCCTTACACAAGAATTATAAAAAACGTAATTGAAAAAGCTGCAGAGAATAATCTCTTAAGGGAGTTTAAATTAAAAGTTATGGAAGGGGATAAGAAAGATGCATGAAAATTTTGTTTCAAGATATAAAACTATATGTCTGCAACCAACATCTGAACAAATAAAGAACAGATTTGATGGTATAGAAGATATTTGTAACGAAGAGGAATTTGATGTTTCAAGTTTAATAAGGCTGTTTTATGATTTACCTGTTGACTAGAACTTTAAAAATAAGTTCAGCGAATATTTCTTTAATAAAGATATTACTTTTGAAAAAAGCAATTCACGCGAAATAGCTTATCTTGCAGGAGAAACGTTACTTGCAATGCTAGAGAATGATTATTGTTCTAAGTTAATTATATTATCTGTATTGTCTATTTCTTTATTGAAAAATAATACTTTAATACCTGAAATCCGTAGTATTGCGTTAAATAAATTAGATGAGGTATGTTCACAAATAAGAGAATATGGCAAAATCGATATAGAAGATATTAATGAAATTAATCTTGATGAGCTAGAAAATGAACTACAAGGTCAACCGGTTAAAATTGAATATATGTTAAAAATTATAAAACATTTAAAAACTTTAAATGACAATATGGTAAATATTTATAACAATCAAGAGATATTATGTAGTTCAATTGATGCGTATAAGGAAGAGACTAATATATTATCATGGTTAATTGGCGAAACTAGTAATGATCTACATAAAAAATTAGATAAGAAAATTATGCAAAGAGAAGTGGCATTTATTTTAGGAAAGGAATTAGCAGATCTTGTTTTAATAATTCCTGGACCTTATTCAGCAAAAGGAATTTTAAATAAAATGGTAGGCCTTTGTAAGGCAGAAAGTAAAACACTATCACTTGTTGATATGGTTGATTTGATAGATACCAACTGGAAAGTGTCATTACTCAAAAAATATCCTGATTCTGCATATTTCAGTAATACTCCAATAATATTGGCGATAGCTAAGTCGTTAGAGGTAGACGGGGATAAGGTATGGAAATATACTTATGGCAAGATTATGGGCTTTGATCCTGAAATGGTTACTCAAGATATGCTAACTTGGGGATATCAAATATATTTAGAATGTTTGCTAGTTAAGTTAAGTGAGGAATACAATGGATAATATTGAGGATTTGTTAAATAATGAAGTAGATGTATCAGAAATAATTAATAATGAATTACAGATAAATACTGATGACAGAATTTTAACTAATGATAAACAAATGAATAGTGGTGATGATAGCATATATCATCTTCCTTCTGGACGGGATCTAAATATTAATGAGACTTATAGTATCACAGCAAAAGAAAGTACTAAGGTAATAGTATTAGTTGGTCCTTCGGCCTGCGGAAAAACGACGATTGAGACTATGTTTTATCAAATGTTTCATAAAGGAGCGATTGGGGATTATTACTTTGCTGGTTCAAACACAATACAAGCTTATGAAAATAGATCGTTTTATACTAGAACTCGATCACGGAGGACTGAAGCAATAACACCACGTACAAATCGTGGTACGCAAGAATTCTTACATTTGAGAACATGGAATTATAAAATTGATAGGTTTCAAAATTACTTGTTTGCAGACTTGTCTGGAGAAGAAATAGTTAGTAATATTGGGAATACACAGGCAATACTTGAAAATTACTCATATTTTAGTGTCGCTGACTATATTGTAGCTATACTTGATGGTGAAATTATGATTGATAAAAGAAAGCAAAAAAGTGCATTTGAGCAAATTGCTCAATTATTGCAAACAATATATGATTCTGGTGTAATTACCAATAGAACTAAATTACAATTAGTGATAAGCAAATATGATATAGTAGATGAAAAAATTGAAGAATTTACACCTTATATTAATAGAAGAGTCTTTGAATTTGAAAATAGACTCAAAAAGTATATTGAAAAGATTGATTTTTATTATGTTGCAGCTATGCCAACAACTAAAGAGAAATTTAGTATGGGTTATGGACTCGAACAGCTGATGCTTTCGTGGTGTACACAGGTTTATACACCTAATATTATTACAGATAAAAAAATTACTGTAAGTACTGAATTTGATAAACTTCAGGAAAAGTTACTGGGAGCAGGTGAAATATGAAAAGTAAGCAATGCTTTATAATGGGACTGCCTAATGCAGGTAAAACTACATACTTAACTGCACTGTGGCATTCACTATTATCCTCAACGAAAAAAAATAAATTTAAATTAGATACGATAGGTGAAAAAGAGAATAATTATCTTTCTAATCTTAGTTTAAAATGGGTTAGTGTTGAAAAATTAGATAGGACTCTATTGGGAAATGAAAAGAAAGAAATAATTTTAAAATTAATAGATGATGAAGATAATACATATAATTTAAGATTTCCCGATCTTTCAGGTGAAACATTTCAAAATCATTATGTAAAAAGGATGATGTCCAATGAACTAGCAAATTATATTGAGCAGTCAGATGGCGTATTGATGTTCATAAATGTATGTAATGTTTTAGATGCAACTTTTATTAATGAATTACCAGCATGTGAAGGACACGTAAATGAAAATTTTCAAGGGCGTAATCCTCAGGTTGATGATCCAACTCAAGTTCAAATTATAGAACTTTTACAGTTTGTTGAGATAATTAGAAAAAATAAAATAACTAATTTAGGTATAATACTGTCTGCATGGGATGAGGTAATGTCTCTGTATAAAACCCCAGAAGAGTATGTTATTAAAGATATGAATATGCTATGGCAATTTATACAGGCAAATAAAGGTACGTTAAAGGTTAGCTTTTGGGGAGTAAGTGCACAAGGTGGAAAATTGGAAGACATAGAGAGGTTGTTGCAATTTGAAGAACCTAGTGAGAGAGTTATTGTAGTAAACAATCGTGGTGAAGATAAAAAGGATATTACATTACCAATTTATTGTGTAGTAAATGGAGCAGTAAATGAATAATCATATAATAATTAACCAAACTTTGCACGGATACTCTAATGGACATCACTTAATAGCTTCGTCGTTAGAACTATCTGAAAAATCAAAAAGGAAGATGGAAGTTTTAAGTGACCTGTCAGGTCTTGAAATCCAAAGTGGGTTTAAAGAATATTATACGGGTTACTATTTACCATGGGATAATAAGATCGTGCTATGTTGTACGTGGTATGCAAATGAAATGGAGAGACCTGGTTGTGTATGGTCGCATTCTTTATTGCTGGAACCAGATGACTTAAGTACTTTAGGAGAAGACATAGAACAGCTACTTAGTCTTTTTTTCAGACCTAATGAGGATAAAAAACGGATAAAAGACTATTATTTAAATCCTTTATATTATACTGTAAAAAATGAAAAACAGAAGTTGGCACTAGATGATAATAAACTTCAATATATGATTTGGGCCATACTAGGCAATGAGACACCTGTATTAGTTCCAGTTAATGATTCTAATGAATACACTAATGAGGTTTTATATTTATGGTTTAGACAAAGTAAAGATTTGGGAAAGGAATTTTCTTTTTGTACTGGTTCATTAACTATTAGAAATTATGATTCTGAAATTTTGAATTTGCAATTTATGCCTAAAGGTTTAATCTATAGTGTGTCTTCATCACAAAGTAAATATAAGATTCTCTATGAAAAAGAAAGCATAAAGTCATTTCCAGTTTGGGTAAATAAATCAACAGAATTATTGTTTAAAGATAGGTGGAGTGATTTTAACATATTTAGAGGTAAATTCGGTGATAAGTACTTAAACTCAATATATTTTTCACCGTTTATAAAATTATACATTGGTTCTAAGGCAGAGAAAAAACTACTAGATATTGCTGAAGGCTTAAATATTATAGATAAAATATTTGATTTAGAAGAGAAAGAAATACTAGGAGTTTTATTAATTAAGCGATACATTAGTAATGAATTGAATGAATGGATAAGTGAAGATTGTTCAATTAAAATATTAAAGTATCTGTCTGATATTAATTGGATCTGCACAGACAGATTGGTTCTACAAAAATTAATATCTGCTGGATTAGAAAAAGATATAAAGGGCTCAAACGATTTATTTAATTATTTACTTCATAAAGAAAACAGTTTAATAGTAGAAAATATAATGTCACTATACGCTGAAGTGGTGCCATTATCAATGTTTGAAACATTTACAAATATGGATTTGGATATATGCAAAAAGATGGTATTATTGAATTCAATGCTAGCTAAATGTATCTGTATATGGAAGCAGTCGCTTGTATTCCAACAAGAGATACTACGTTGTATGAAACCTATAACTAATAATCCAGATTTATATAATGAAGTAATAAAAATAGTCTTGAACAATAGTATCTATTATAATATTTGTAATGATTTATATAACATATTTAGAGAAAGATGTATTAGTTTTTTTATAGACTACTTATTTTATAGTGAAATTTTTGAAAACAATAGAGTTAATATAATTAAAAATATTTGTATTAAGCACCAAAACCTTTGCTTAAAGAGAATTGAACAAAGCTGTATGAATTATCGCAGGGATAGATTATTTCTAATTTTTGAAATAATAAATCCTTATTATATTAATAGTGTTAATATATATGTGTGGACTAATATATTTAGCACGTATAATATGTCTGATTTAACAAATATCAGGAAAAGAGAATTATCTCTGTTTTATCTACCATTAATTTTAAAGGCAGAACCTAAATTTCCATTAAATATAGTTGGCTTTTGCTACGAAAATATAAATTCTAGTTTAGCTAATGAAACGATGCCATATTTTGAGTGGGATAAGTTAGATAAAATATTACCGAAAGTTTCATGGCTTATGATGTGGGATAAGTGTAGACT
>JAEWZA010000355.1 GCA_023395575.1 Bacillota bacterium | reverse complement strand
AACTAATAGTATGACTTTGAAAGCAGGAACTCAAAGCGTAACTACAACAGTTATAGGAACAAGTGAGGAATATGAATATATAAAAAACAAGCATGTTTCTTCTGGGAGATTTATAACTGCCTTTGACAATGACAATAAACTAAAAACAGCAGTAATAGGTACAACAGTTGCAAATGATTTGTTTGCAGGCTTAAATCCAGTAGGGGAGACAATTAAAATCAATGGAAATGAATTTAAGGTTGTAGGACTTTTACAGGAGACAGATGGCAGCCAGGACTCCGGTGAAGATGATCAAGTAATTATCCCTGTAACAGTTGCACAGCGAATCAATAGAAATGGAGTTATTAGAAACTTCACTGTTCAAGCAGCCGATGCAAATCAAGTTGAGCTTGTAATGAGTAATATTAAAGCATATTTGTTTTCTGTATATGGTGATGAGAGCTTGTACAATGTTATGAATCAGGCAGTAATATTAGATACATTAAATTCTATAACAGATACTCTGACGGTTGTACTTGCAGGAATCTCAGCCATTTCGCTTGTTGTCGGTGGTATAGGTATAATGAATATAATGCTGGTTTCAGTAACGGAGAGAACAAGGGAAATAGGAATAAGAAAAGCTATTGGAGCTAAACGAAGAAGCATTTTGGTTCAATTCTTAATTGAGGCTGTAATGCTAACTGGTCTAGGAGGGCTTCTTGGAATCTTGGTTGGAGTTTGTATTATCCACTTTGTAATTGGTGGACTAAATATAACAGCAGAAGTGTATTCGCCATTCTGGATGATACTATCATTTAGTATATCTTTGGGAGAAGGAATTCTTTTTGGAATTTTCCCGGCATATAAAGCAGCACGATTAAATCCTATTGAAGCACTTAGATTTGAATAACCAGAAAGGATAGTTTGTACATACATTGTGCCCTTTCGGGTTACAAAAAACGCAGCGTTTTTGACAGTGTATAAATATTATGCTAACATGGTGTCCTTTCGAGTAACAAAAAATGCCAGCATTTTTTGCCAGTGCAGATATATTATGCTAATATTGTACACTTTCGGTTCTCAAAAACGTGAGCGCTTTGCCAATGCATCTTATAATTAATAAACTGAGAAAGTTAAATAAATAATAATTATACTGGGAGGTTAAACAATGCTTAAGAAAATAATTACCCTTACTATGATTGCTGTTCTGTGCATTTCAACTACATTTTCATATGCAGCAAACGGTACACAGACTCAGTCTGCTTGGAAGGATACACTTACAAAGCTAGAAACCATGGGTATTGTAGATGAAGCAGACTTAAATACAACAGGAAAGATGACTAGAGAGGTGTTCTCTAAAATAATAATTAATTCAACTGGAAACTACGAATTGGCACAGTCATTGAAAGGAGTTACTACTTTTGCAGATGTGGCTAAAACATCTGAATTATGTGGATACATAAATGCAGCTGCAAATAAAGGGTATTTAACAGCCTATGCAGACGGGAAATTTAAGCCTAAAAACAATGTTACCTTTGCTCAATTATGTACTGCTATGGTAAATGCACTTGGATATACTAGCAGTGATATTGTTGGAGTATGGCCAAAAGGGCATATTGAAAAAGCTAAAAGCTTGGGTCTTACCAATGGTTTCAACTACAGTACATATGATGAAGTACCTACGAGCAGCGTTATAGTTATAATTGGCAGAATGCTTAATACTAATATTAAGAAAAGTAATACACAAGATGCCGACAAAACTCTTAAGGAAGCAGCTGGACTTACAAATGATCAAGCTAATTGGGTATACAGCGAGCCAGAGGTTGCGTTTAATTTTAATCCCAATACAAAAAAGCTAGGAAATATAACATTTAAGACTAATATCCCTATTTTAAAAAATACGATTGATAATAGTGTATCACCTGCTACAAGCGTAATTGGTGAGAAAATATCTTTGGATGATATTAAAGATAAAGATGTTGTATATGAAGTGTATAACAAGCTGAATGTTTTAATATATTATCTGGTAATTGACAATAAAATAGAAGGTAAAATTACCAGCATTCTACCCAATAAATATGCTCCAACAGCAATTGAAATAAACAATGTAAAATATGATTTAGGTGAAAATGCAAAAATAGAAAAATTCAATTCCTCAAATGGATCCTTTAGTGTTGATAACCATGTGTCTGTTGTATTAGGCTATGACGGTAAAGTAGTTGATGCATATTATGTAGAAGATGATAACAATAAGGAATATGCATTTGTTGTTGACTGTGCTACTAAGGTTTCTGAAGCTGCTGTAGATTATGGAAAAACATATTTTACAGTAAGTCTTATGCACGTTGACGGAACAACAAAGATATATAAAATTGCAGAGAATGCAAATGAATATAAATGGAGACTAGTTAAATATTCAAAGGTAGATGACGAAACAGTTGCACTATTAAAACTAGCTTATAGAAGTGATGCTGAAATTGTAGTAGACAGTTATCAAGAAAAAATAGGACAAAACTATATTACAGATAATGTAAAAATATTTAATTACACTGATGAAACTGTTAATTTAATTAATTGGAGTGATATGCCAGACGGTACATTATCCGCAGGTAAAGTTAAATATCTAGCAACTACAGGTGACTTTGATGATGTATGTGTTATTCTGACAAATGATATTTTCAATAAGCAATATAGAAATTATGTGGTTAAAAGCATCATTGAACCTAGTAATAAAAACCTAGCAGATGAAAATTCAGCATACTATCAATATAATCTTGTATCTGGCTCTGATAATTATACATATATATCAAAGACTGCAACACCCATATCCGGAGTAACTGCTGGTTCTGTATTGAGTATGAAGTTGTATAACAATAAAGTAAGTACATTCTCAAAGGTTTTAACTCATGATATTATTGGTACACGTGTTCAAGCTATTGACAGCAAGCGTATTAAAATAAATAACATGGTATATATGTTTGATTCAAATGTAGCTATATATATAAAAGATTATAAGGGAAATTTAGCAGCTAAAAAATATTCTGATATTGAAATAAAGACTGACTATCCATCAATAAAGCTGTATTTTGACAGACCAATAAACAGTGGTGGTAGAGTACAGACAATAGTTATTGGGAAGAATTAGAAATAAAAGCACGATAATAAACTTAAAAGTGGCTCCGCCAGGGTAAATCCTGATTGAGCCACTTTTTTAACTAATTAATGCAATTAATTCTAACCTAAATTTTAAATGATAAGTTTCAACATATACAGTATCAGATTGTAAACAAATAAACACTGCTTTTGCGAGTTAACTAGTAGCTATATCATTTTTTATCAACATCAATATTCCCAACTCCGCTGCTTATATCTACTTTTGGGCCGCCACCATTGATATCTCCATCAAAACTCAATTTAATATTACTGTTTTTCTTTATAAAGCTACCAGATAAAACACCAATACCTGTATTGGCTTTAAGTGACATCCTAGAG
>JAEWZA010000146.1 GCA_023395575.1 Bacillota bacterium | reverse complement strand
TGCAAACATGGTGCATTTTCGAGTTAGAACACAAGGGTTTTTTGTAGTGATGAGGTAAAGAGAGATTTTGTGCGTACCTCCACGATAGAAATACTATAATTTATGCCAAAAGTTGGCGTGGGAGGTTAGCAGCTTGAAAAAACTCGAAAATAAAGTTAGTGCAAACATGGTGTATTTTCGAGTTAGAAAGAACACAAGTGTTTTTGTAGTGATTAGGTATAGAGAGATTTTGTGCGTACCTCCACGATGGAAACACTATAATTTACGCCTAAAGTTGGCGTGGGAGGATAGCATGAGAGGAAATAGCTACTATAGAGAGACTTTGTGCGTTACCTCCACGATAGAAATACTATAATTTACGCCCTAAGTTGGCGTGGGAGGTTAGCATGCTTAAAACTAGAGTAATAAGTGCGGTAGTAGGTCTTGGCTTACTTATTGTCGTATTGTACTTGGGTTCAATAACGTTTGGAATAGCCGTGAGTTTAATCGCTGCAATTGGACTTTATGAATTCTATAATTCTGTATCAAATGTAAAAAATATTAATCCAATTAAAATAGTAGGTTATTTATCTGTTATACCACTACTAATTTTGGGTATTAAAGAAACGGGATTGATAGAAGTTGATATCTCAACGCTAACAGGGATTTCAGTAATCATTTTAATATTTTTGAGTATGGTATTTATTGTTTTCAAAAATAAGAGTTATAATATTATAGATGTTTGTGTAACAGCTTTTGGAATAGCTTATGTGCCTTTTCTATTAAGTTTTGTTATTTTAATTAGAAACATGGAATATGGGTTTTGCTTAATTTGGCTTATATTTATTGGTGCTTGGGGCACTGATACTATGGCATATACATTTGGACGTCTGTTTGGAAAGAGAAAAATTATCCCTGAGATAAGTCCAAAGAAGACGCTGGCAGGTGCAATTGGAGGAATATTTGGCTGTATGGCGTTGATGTTGGTATTTGGGGTTATTGTAAGAAGTTATTTTCATTTAGAAATATCATATATTGTTCTGGGGATTTTAGGGTTGTGTTGTGGACTGATTTCGCAAATTGGTGATTGGTCGGCATCAGCAATTAAAAGATTTGTTAATATAAAAGATTATGGAAACCTTATGCCTGGACATGGTGGTGTATTGGATAGATTTGACAGTATTTTATTTGTAGCTCCAGTGGTATATTATGCTTTGCAGCTTAGCTTTTCACTATAGAAGGGTTGTTTTAATTGATTAAATATGAAAGTAATTCAAATATTTAAAAAGTTTACCTAAAGTGAAATGCACTTATTGGCTAAAGTTTCATGTTGAGGTCAGTAGTTATTGACTCGAACTTCGTAGTAATGCCACCCATATGGCAAAAAACGCTTGCGTCCTTTGAGACTCGAAAGTGCACTATGTACGCATAAACTATAATTTCGAGTTAATTGGGCAACAAACCATTGCTAGTTCTACCGAACCAATAGATTTTCATGTGCGAAGTTAGAGTTATCGGGTATAAATATACTTATTATAGGGATAATTCGAGTAATAATGGCGAACATAAGAAAGTTGAAGTTGTAATACTAAAAAAAGATATATTTTGTATATTTAATAAAATATTTAGAGAAGTAATGGCTTTAAATGTTAATATATAGTTAATATTTAGGTAATATTTTATTGGTAAAGTATAGTTGATTAGAATATTAGCATAATTATGCTGCTTGTGATAAACATTTATGTGGAAATTGGAGGGTAAATGGCAAAGGTGATTTCAATAATAGGGTCTACAGGTTCTATTGGTGTTCAGACCCTTGATGTGGCAAGAAACTTGGGATTAAAAGTTGCTGCTATTTCAGCTAATTCAAATATAGACCTTTTGGAAAAACAAGTTCATGAGTTTTTGCCAGCAGTTGTATCTGTTGGAGATGTATATTTGGCTAAAGAACTTGAGCAGAGACTTCAAGGGATGAATATTGAGGTCTTGTATGGAATTGAAGGAATGAAACGCGTTGTTGAGATAGAGGAAGTTGATACTGTTGTAACATCTGTAGTTGGAACTGTTGGGCTTATTCCCACAATGCATGCAATAAGAAACAAAAAGAACATTGCGCTTGCCAACAAGGAAACTCTTGTTACAGCAGGCAAGCTTGTGATAGAAGAATCAAAAAAGTATAACATCAATATATTTCCTATTGACAGCGAACATTCTGCTATTTATCAGTGTTTGATGGGCAATGATGACAAGCAGGTGGAGAAAATAATAATTACTGCCTCGGGAGGTCCATTTAGAGGTAAGAAACTAAGTGAACTAGAAAGTATTAAGCCTGCTCAGGCATTAAAGCATCCAAATTGGAGTATGGGAAGTAAAATAACCATTGATTCAGCAACTCTAATGAACAAGGGGCTTGAAGTGATTGAGGCAAAATGGCTGTTTGACATGGAGCTTGACAGAATTCAGGTTTTAGTACATCCTCAGAGTATTATTCACTCTATGGTTGAATATGTTGATGGGTCAATAATTGCCCAATTGGGTTCGCCTGACATGAGAACTCCAATACAGTTGGCTTTGACTTATCCCAAAAGGTTCAGTAATAATTTTTCAAAGTTGGATTTCTTAAAATGCTCTCAGCTTACATTTGAAGAGCCAGACACAAAAACCTTTAGGTGCTTGCAGTTAGCTTATGACGCTATATTAGCAGGTGGTACAATGGCTGCGGCAATGAATGCTGCAAATGAGATAGCTGTAGCTGCTTTCTTAAATAACCAGATATCGTTTGTTGCTATACCAAATATTATTGAGAATGTAATGCAGCAGCATAGTGTGAATATATATCCAAGCTTAGAGGATATAATAGAAGTAGATAGATGGGCAAGAGATGCAGCAATGAAGTTGATAAATTAAGTTAATTGAATTATATTTCATTTTAGTCTTAGTATTTGTAGCTTGTAAACTCTTTAGCAAATATTAGTTTTGTGCATTTAATGCCTAAATACGAGATGTTATGTAGTTTAAATGATTTTATAATTGAAAAATATGTACCATAGGTTTAGGTTTTCTGTTAATGTTTTACTAAATTTTATGCCTAAATGGGCGTGGGAGGTTAGCATGATAAGAACTCGAAAATATAGTTAGTGCAAACATGGTGCATTTTCGAGTTACAAAAAACACAAGTGTTTTTTGCAGTGATGAGGTATAGCGATACTTTGTGCGTACCTTCACGATAGTAATACTATAATTTTCGCCTAAAGTTGGCGTGGGAGGTTAATATGGGTATTTTACTGGCTATATTAGTTTTAAGTTTTTTGATAATAATACATGAACTAGGACATTTTCTTGTAGCTAAAGCTTTTAAGGTAAAAGTAAATGAGTTTTCACTGTTTATGGGTCCAAAGCTTTTTAGCTTTCAAAAAGGAGAGACAACTTATTCTTTAAGGCTAATACCTTTAGGCGGTTATGTGAAAATGGAGGGTGAGGAAGAGGAATCTGATGATGAAAGAGCTTATAACAAAAAGCCAGTAGGCGTCAGGTCAGCAATAATTGCAGCTGGACCTATTATGAATATACTTATAGCTCTTATCTTTGCATTTATATTAATGGCACAGTCTGGATATAACACAACACAGGTCAAGGCGGTATTACCTGGTTCAGAAGCAGAGCAGGTAGGTATTAAAGTTGGTGATACTCTTAAAAAGTATAATGGAAAGACAGTTTTTCTCCCTGCTGATTTAGAAATATTTGCATACCCGTTAACTAATGAAAGTGTAGATTTACAGTTTGAGAGAAATGGCGAAACTCAGAATATTACCATAACTCCTAATAGAGAGCAGGACGGCTACATGCTGGGCTTTACTCCTAAAGATAATAGAAGCCTTGATGGAGTTGACTCCACTCTTGTTGCACAGGTTTCTGATAAATCTCCTGCAGAAGAGGCTGGTCTTAAAGAGGGAGATAGGATAATTAAACTTAATGGTATGGATATAAATACAAGACGGGATGTTTCAAAAATTGTAGATGAAATGGGAAAAAGTGAAATAACAATAACCGTAGATAGAGCAGGAAAAGTTCAGCAACTAAAGCCAGTGAAACCAGTGGCTAGAAAAACTGCCGAATGGAAAGCTATAGGCCTTGAGTTTGATTATTCAAAGGGTGGCTTTTTAAATACGATAAAGGCGTCAATTGACTATACCATTTCAACATCAAGGTCTATATACTATTCATTAGGCTGGCTTATTACAAAGACAGTCCCTATCAGTGAATTAAGTGGGCCTGTAGGAATTACTAGTCTTATAAGTGATGTTGTTCAACTAAGTCCTTCCTTAAAGGATAAGGTTCTAAACTTGTTATCATTTACTGCCATGATAAGTATAAACTTGGGTTTAGTAAACTTAATACCATTCCCAGCGCTAGATGGAAGCAAGCTCTTGCTGTTGCTAGTAGAAAAAATAAGGAGAAAGCCTTTAAATCCAGAAAAAGAGGCCATGATAACAATGGTTGGCTTTGTATTGTTAATTGCATTGATGATATATGTTACATTTAATGATATTTTGAGACTGATATAAATGTATAATTTTCGTACTCAAATTTCGCACATAAAAATCTATTGGTGCGGTAGAATTATCAATGGTTTGTTGCCAAAATAATTGCAAGAATTAGTAATGATTCGTCTCATCAACTAATTCATGTAATTATTTCTAACCTAACTTTCGGATGAAAAGTAGAGACATACTTAAACCAATGGCTTGTTGTGTAGAAAAATAACTTATAAAGTTATTTTACTTTTCATTTGATAATGCTGCCATACCTGATATTATTAGCTTTTACAGCATTCAACTGCGAAGTTTGAGTTGGTATTTTAGGAAAGGTAGAATTAGCTGTGGAACAATATATTAAAAGGAAAATTACAAAAAAAATAAGAATAGGAGACATCTCTATTGGAGGAGATGCTCCTATCTCTGTTCAATCTATGACCAATACAGATACAAGAGATATAAAAGCCACTATTGAACAGATAAAGAGGTTAGAGGATGCAGGCTGTGATATCATAAGAGTGGCAGTTCCTAATACTGAAGCTGCTAGTGCTATTACGGAATTTAAAAAGGCTATAAAAATACCCCTTGTGGCTGATATACATTTTGACTATAGACTGGCAATAGAATGCATTAAAAATGGTGTAGATAAAATAAGACTTAATCCGGGAAATATTGGTGGGCAAGATAGAGTCAAAATTGTTGCCGATATGGCCAAAGAGAGACAGATACCAATAAGAATAGGAGTTAATTCTGGCTCTGTTGAGAAAAGTATTTTACAAAAATATGGTGGTGTTACGCCTGAAGGTATGGTAGAAAGTGCGCTGGCTCATGCTGAAATGCTTGAGAAAGTCAATTTTGACGATATAACAATTTCTATAAAGGCATCTAGTGTTCCAATGACTATTGCTGCATATAGACTTCTATCACAAAAAAGCTCTTATCCAATACATATTGGAGTTACAGAGGCTGGAACAATATATAAAGGAACTATTAAGTCCTCTGTTGGTATAGGTTGCCTTATTGCTGAGGGAATAGGAGATACACTTAGAGTTTCGTTAACTGGTGATCCTGTAGAAGAGGTACGAGTTGGCAAGCAAATACTGAAATCATTAGGTCTAATAACAAACGGCATAGAAGTAGTATCTTGCCCTACTTGTGGCAGAACAAAAATTGACTTAATTGAAATTGCTAATTTGTTGGAACCTATTTTAGATAAGCTTAATAAAAATATCAAAGTAGCAATTATGGGATGTGCTGTTAATGGACCAGGAGAAGCTAGAGATGCTGATATTGGCATAGCAGGTGGTATAAATGAAGCATTATTGTTCAAAAAAGGGGAAATAATCAGAAAGATTCCTCAAGAAAAAATAGTTGAGGAACTGCTTAAAGAAATTAATGAGATGTAAATGATTATTGACAACCATTGTTTAAATTTTCTACTTATGCAAATAATATAAGAAAAAGTTGTATTAATATCGATATCAAGTGGCTGAAATAGTAATGAATATTGGAAGTTATTTTTTAAAAACAATAATAAATTGTTGATAATTTGAAATAATAATGATATAATAC
>JAEWZA010000298.1 GCA_023395575.1 Bacillota bacterium | reverse complement strand
ATCCAATTCTTTATGTATCAAAAAAATATCAATTAAAAATGTTTTGCAGATGGCAGTGGTATTTGCCGTGTTTCAAGCAATTATGCCATTGGCAGGATATTTTGCGGCTAACGCATTTGCAGATGTAATTAATCAATTTGATCATTGGATAGCTTTGATTCTGCTATCAATTATTGGCGGAAAAATGCTGCACGAGGCAATAACAGCTGAAAATAAACTGGATTGTGATTTGATAACAATGACACTTAAGCTTCTGCTGGTTCAGGCAATTGCTACAAGCATAGATGCACTGGCTGTTGGAGTCAGCTTATCTGCGCTCAATGTAAATATTTATTTTTCAATAAGTATTATAGGTGCCATTACGTTTATTATTTGTGTAACTGCTGTTTTAATTGCTAAAAGGTTTGGAAGCTTATTAGGTAAAAGGGCGGGAATTGTTGGTGGAATAATATTAATTGCTATAGGCATTAAAATATTCCTTGAGCATATGTTTTTTTAATAATGTAATTTACTGTTGCGGAGTTGAGTATTAGATATAAAGATTTTTACAGACCAAACATATGTTTGATTTATGGGTGAAATATGCTATAATATAGCTTACAGAGATATTTTAATTTGAACATTAAGGAATGTTGAGTTGTTAAATCACAATTGTAAACAGTAGAACGAGGTTTTTATGAATAAATTTGAAGTTATTTCTGATTATAGTCCAAAGGGCGATCAGCCTGAAGCAATTGAAAAACTCAGTAAGGGAATATTTGATGGTGTGAAGCATCAGACGCTGCTTGGAGTAACTGGTTCAGGAAAAACCTATACTATGGCAAAGGTTATTGAGAAGGTGCAAAAGCCCACACTGATTATGGCTCATAACAAGACACTTGCTGCACAGCTTTGCAGTGAGTTCAGAGAATTCTTTCCTAACAATGTAGTGGAATATTTTGTAAGCTATTATGATTACTATCAACCTGAGGCATATATTGCAGTCACTGACACATATATTGAAAAGGATTCCTCTGTCAATGAAGAGATAGATAAATTGCGTCACTCTGCAACTGCTGCTCTATTTGAACGAAGAGATGTTATTATAGTTGCCAGTGTTTCTTGCATATATGGATTGGGAGATCCAGAAGATTACACAGATTTGATGATGTCTCTTAGAGTTGGTATGCAGAAGGATAGGGATGAAGTTCTTAGAAAGCTGATTGACATACAGTATGAAAGAAATGAGATTGACTTTAGAAGAGGTAGATTTAGGGCCAGAGGAGATGTTTTAGAGATTTTCCCTGCTAACAGCTCTGAAATGGTTCTTCGAGTAGAATTTTTTGGTGATGAAATAGAGAGAATAACCGAGGTTGATTATTTGACTGGTGAAGTTATTGGAACAAGGAATCATATTGCTATTTTTCCTGCGTCTCACTATGCAACCACCAAGCCAAAGATGGATAAAGCTATTGTTACGATAGAAAAGGAATTAGATGAGAGAATTGAGCAGTTTAAAATGGAAGGAAAGCTCCTTGAGGCGCAAAGAATTGAACAAAGAACAAGATACGATTTAGAAATGATGTCTGAATTGGGTTTTTGTCAAGGAATAGAGAATTATTCACGGCATATTAGCGGAAGGGAACCAGGAAGTCCGCCGTTTACATTGATTGATTACTTTCCAGACGACTTTTTGCTTTTTATTGATGAATCCCATGTTACAGTATCGCAAGTTGGGGCGATGTATAACGGCGACCGTTCCAGAAAAGAATCACTAGTCAATTATGGCTTTAGATTGCCATCTGCATTTGATAACAGACCGCTTAAATTTACTGAGTGGGAACAAAAGATTAATCAAGT
Organism: Bacillota bacterium; assembly: GCA_023395575.1. Taxonomy (GTDB): domain Bacteria; phylum Bacillota; class Clostridia; order Acetivibrionales; family DSM-1351; genus Ruminiclostridium. The sequence goes on along the minus strand of JAEWZA010000298.1, from coordinate 1,917 downwards.
TGTATATGTAAGTGCAACACCTGCTGCTTATGAAAGAGAACATTCTACTCAAATAGTAGAGCAAATTATCAGACCAACGGGACTAATAGATCCTGAGATTATTGTAAGACCAGTTAAGGGTCAGATTGACGATTTGATTGGTGAAATTAACATGAGAGCTGAGAAAAATCAAAGAGTTCTTGTTACAACTCTAACTAAGAAAATGGCTGAGGATTTAACTGAGTACATGAAGGGCATTGACATAAGAGTAAAGTATATGCATTCAGATGTTGCTACTTTTGAAAGAATGGAGATAATTAGAGATTTACGTCTTGGAGAATTTGACGTTTTAGTTGGAATTAATTTGTTAAGAGAGGGCTTAGACTTGCCTGAAGTTACTCTTGTTGCAATATTAGATGCAGACAAGGAGGGATTTCTGCGCTCTGAAACCTCACTAATTCAAACAATAGGAAGAGCAGCCAGGAATTCTGAGGGTAAGGTTATTATGTATGCCGACAGTATAACTGGTTCAATGCACAGAGCTATTAGCGAAACTAATAGAAGACGTCAGATTCAAATGGATTATAACAAAAAGTATGGCATTGTGCCTACTACTGTTAAAAAGTCTGTTCGTGACCTTATTGAAGCGACGAAGGTTGCAGAGAATCAAGGGGAATATATTGTTGATGACAAAAACGAAATTATGTCTGTTGAACAACTAGAAGAGCTAATGGCAAAGCTGCAAAAGGAAATGAAACAGGCTGCAAAGGATTTGCAATTTGAAAAGGCTGCTGCTTTGAGGGATAAGATTGCTGAACTTAAGGGGAAAATGGAATGAAATTTCTTAGACAGTTTTTGATTATACTGATTATATGTGTGGTTGGAGAAATATTGAGTAGGGTGGTGCATATACCACTTCCTGGCAGTATCATTGGTATGATATTGCTTTTTATTTGCTTGCTATCTGGACTAATAAAGTTAGAAATGATAGAGGAAATTAGTAAATTCCTTTTAGATCATTTAGCATTCTTCTTTATTCCTGCTGGAGTAGGGTTAATAGCATACGCTGGTATCTTAAAGGAAAATTTGCTGCCGATTTTGGTTATTTGCTTTGTGACCACTTTTCTTGTAATGATTATAACAGGGTGGACTGTTCAGATAATTAAAGGAAAGCTTAACAATAAGTAATTCCAACTTCGCAGTTGAATATACTGCATAAAGCCTAATAATATCAGGTGTGGTAGCATTTTCAAATGAAAAGTAAAAATATCAACAGTAAACTGCATAAATAGTACTCCCATGCAATATATATCTATGGCTTGCTCACGAAATTGACGCTGAAATAATTGCGGTGCAGAACAAGCACTTCAGCCGACCGTATTACACTCGACATCCTGTCTCGGGTCAATACTCACAGCTACCTCCTGTAGCTGTGTCGGCTACAATACTTGTTCTTCACCTATTATTTCTGGCATCAATTTTTAACTTGAGCTTCGCAATTAGATATATATTGCACTCGCGTACTATTTCTTACAAACTGCCACTCTCTGAACCATAGATGGTGAATGTGTGCGACAGCAAAAAAACTGAGAGTGAATAGTGCTAGTTCCAAGCACTTACTACTGGTAATTCTGAGCTTGAACATATTTGCATGAATTTTTATATTATGATAGTAATTAAAATAGAAAAAAATAGAATAGGAGGAATTAGCTTATGCCAGCACTTTCATGGAATTCATAGTTCCTTGGTGTTCTTGTGAAAGAAGCGGGCAGAGGTACGTTTATGAAGGACATATTCGCTACACCAATTTTTGCATTGCTTATATCTATACTTGCTTAAGAAATAGGTATCTTTATTAATAGAAAAACTAAGATAGCTTTCCTAAATCCTCTTATGATAGCTATTACATTGGTAATTTGTACATTGCTTGTACTAGAT
>JAEWZA010000261.1 GCA_023395575.1 Bacillota bacterium | reverse complement strand
ATGTAATGTTTACTTTGTTTTATTCCAAAAGAAATTTGAGTGCTGGAAAGTTGCTACAATCGATAGAATTAGAACTGAAAGATATATCAAAAACAGAAGTAAAATTGTATTTTAAAAATAATAGGTTTATTTTCATGGTAAAAGAGTTAATTATGGAATTTAACTTGGTGGGATTATATATACCTGAAGATTTACCAGATGATAAACGGCTGATGCTTGAAATCAAATTTTTAGATAATATGAATCTTGATTCTGTAAACTTTGTTAATGAATTGATTGAGAGATTTATGCGTTTTGCAAAAGAGAACAAATATGATTTCTTGTCATTTGAAAATGTAGATTCTGAACAAGTGGAACTGTTTTTACAAGAAAAAGGTTTTGAACCCCTATATTTTAAAGGTACTGAACTTAAATATGTTAAGGTACTATAATAAAACATTATAAAGAAAGGAAGAAGCTCCGACTAAGGGGCTTCTTTTTCGTCTGGGACATATTCAAGAATAGCTTCAGGTTGAACGTTGAGTAATTCACAAAGTTTATTAATTGTAGTCGTGTCAACCGTTTTATTCTTAATTAATTTATCAACTACCGCTGCATGGATGCCTTTCTTGCGTAAATCATATTTCTTAATTCCTCGCTCTTCCATTAATTTAAAGAGCTTATCATATCTAATTGACATTATGTATTTCACCTCTATATAATTATACACCAATATATTGTCTATTATAGTGTACAATATATACAAATATTATTTGTTATATTTGGTAATATTGCTAGTAGATAAAATTGTCTATGTTAGTGTACAATAAATTCATGGTAATAAACGGAAACCAAAATTTAATCGAAAAGGGGAAATAAAATTATGACAGAAAAAAGAAATGTTCAGAACACAAAAGTAAGTGAGGAATTAACAGTAAAAAGTTGGGTAATCGTAGACGAGTATGGCAAGTATTGTTCAGCGAACAGTATTAAAAAAATCTCAGAAATTGAGTATCTGTACACAGTTTATCCTAGACTTGAAAGAGCATATCCATTAAAAAGTGCAAATGAAGCATTGAAGATTTTGGAATTACATAACGAGAAAGGCAATTTGGGTCATAACTTCACCATACAGCCTCTAGAAACATTCCAAGTGCAGGACTGTGATTCTGAATATGATGAATTCTTTGAACAATTTGAAATCCTCAATAACTTTAAAAAAGACAAAGTTGAAATAACTGTCAATTGTGGCTGTACAGTTCAAAAAACCTACACCAAGTTTATGTGGGATACTGATGCAGACTATTTAATATTATGTGATGAAGATGCAGAGCAGGGGAATTTCACTTCTGTAAATTTTGATGAAATTTTAGAAGTTGTAGAAGAGAATGAAGAACTCATTAAAATAAAACTTGAAGCTGGTGACATTACAATTATGCTAGACAGTGACTATTCTAGGTGTAATAAGTGCCATGATGAACGTCCTGTGTTCTACATAAGAGCAATTGGCGAACAATCTGAAGAGTATGATATAAGAATATGTCAGGATTGTTTTAATAAGATGATTGAAATGAAGGTTATAGAGAATCCACAAGAGTGAGGAATATAAAAAATATTATTAGTGGAGGGCGATTATAATGGCAAAAGTTATTAATTTTGATGAATTTAAAAATAAGCAGGAGCATATCAAATTAGCAAATGTATCTATAAGTGAAATATTAAATTTTGATGTTGATTTGAGCAATGAGTGGCATGATGTTGTTAAAGATGTTAATTGTATGGAAAATCAATATGTGGGAGCTAATAGCAAATCTAATCTAGATACTACTTTTTATAAATTGTGTAAATCAATACTCATATCCATAAAAAAATGTGTAAAATTAAAAGTCTTGTAAATCGAACACTATCTTGATAGTATAATCTCAGAAGATAAAAGTTGCACAATAAAATTTAAGCCTTAAAAAATCTAAGATTTTAAACTTAAACGAGAAATATAAGTCTATTGCTAGCATGGACAAGTCTATTTGGATAGAACAGGAAATATAGGGTAATATGAGGAAATTTGAACATTTACAAATGAAACGCAAAATAGTATACTTTAACTTAAAGGGACTAGTTCACTCTTTTTGAGCGACTCCCTAAGTATACTTTAAGGTGGTGATGTGTATTATTAACTTATTTAAATTATAGCCAAACTTAGTTGTGCTTATACATTTGGGCTATGAGTTAGATAGCTCAAATTTTTGTTGTTCTTTACTGTCTTGATGATTGGTTGGCTACCATTATCAACTAGCAGATGTTCTTTGATAATTGAAAATGAAATAACGCTTTTATCTAATTATAGAATATAGGCAGAGACCTGTCAATAAGAATTTAAATTTCCTAGTAAAAATTGATAGGAATTCAATGCAAAAATCAATTATTTTAAAAATAGGTATAAAGACAAGGTAAAAATTAGACAAGCTCAGAATGGCTTGTAGAGAATAATTAAAATGGGAGTGGACAATGGCTCTGCTCCTACAAACTAAATTAAAAACACAAGGAGATAATACATAATGAATGAAAACAAAATATCAAGAACATTAGAAGTTATAGAAACTGAGATTAACTTCTATAAGCAACAAACAGCAACAGGAATAATTGAGATTGGTAACAGATTAATTGAGGCTAAGAGTCAACTTGGTGAAGGAGAAACTTTTACATCATGGCTAAAAAATAAAGTTGATTTTAGTAGAAGAACAGCAAATAGATTTATGGATGTGTCAAAAGAATTTAAAGGGGCAACGTTGCCCACATCATCAATTTCAAAACTATATGCTCTTTTAGATGTTCCTTCAGATTCTCGTGAAGAATTCCTCACTACCGCCCACCCTACTTCATCTGGTGAAGATAAAACAGTTGAAGAAATGACAACAAGAGAAGTTGAAAAGGCTGTGAAGGAATGGAAACAGAAAGAACAAACTGAGGATATATGGAATATAGTTGATAAGGAATATGATGAGAATATATATGACATTCCTATTACTGATTTAAAACCATTTCCGAGTCATGAGAAATATTTTTGGAATATGACAGGTAAAAATTATGTGAATTTTATTACAAGCATTGAAGAGAATGGGATTTATGAACCTATAATCATAACCAGAGATAAAATGATTATTAGTGGACATCAAAGAGTTAGAGCTTGTAATGATTTAGGCATTAATTCAATTCCAGCTCGTTACTTACATAGTAAAAACCCACAGAATTACAAACTAGATAAATTATGATTAAGTTATTTCATACACTCTAATATGCACCCAAGATGGGCTGTTTTCTACATCGCATTAGCATGGGACAATCTGTTTTTTGGTGATGGTAACAAATTTGACTATTATTTAAAGCAAGCTGAAGAGAAGGATGATAGTAAATTAGTTGAATATCTTGAAAATAAGTTGAAAGAAATTGAAGCAAAAAGAAACGATAAATTATGCAGCTTAACATTGACCCAGTACTCACCACAACCAGACCCAATAACAAGGCTTCCGCCAGATTAGAGGGTACGAGGGTCTGAATAATATTCAGTAGAAGAAGCAGATGTGGTAGAAATATGATTTTATTTGGTTTTGGGGCAAGAAAGGATAAGCAATATGAGTAATAAATATTATGTTACAAGCAATAAATATTTAGCACAGTCTTTGGCATATTTAGGATTTAGATACTATAAGTATAACAATACTGACACTATGTATTACAGTTTTAATAATACAATTGAATTAATGAAAGTTATTAAGGCTCTGGCAGAATTAAAACAAAAATATAGAAATCCTTCCACTTGTCAACAAGCGTACTAAAATAAGGACAGGTTAATTTCTACTTGTCCATCTACTCGGTAATAGGTGTACTCTAATAGGTACACATTTACTTCCTACTTATCAGTAAAAATGTCTGTATTACCTATAAAATTTGTCCTTTATAATTACCGTACTGCAAAATTGTCCTCAAATAAGGACGCAAAATAACTTCCACTTATAAGTAGGTGTACTTGAACAGGTACGATTTTGCAGTTAATTAAATATAGATAATAAATTAAATATAGATAATATTTCTCTACTCCTAATCGGAGCAGAAATTGACACATTTACTCTTGATTGTTTATAGTTTTGAAAATACATTATATGAAAGGAATTTATATGAAAATTTATTTAAGTAAAAATATATTAAAATCGTTAGAACATAATGCTATAGC
>JAEWZA010000228.1 GCA_023395575.1 Bacillota bacterium | reverse complement strand
GTAGCATGGTGAACCTCGTGGGAAATATTTATAGTTCTTTATATTATATCATGCTCTTTTAACTATTAGTAAAATATACTTCATTATATATAATGCTTACTTTTTTACTACTGTTTCAAAGTTGTATCTATGTATAATTAAGTTCTTACAATCAACCTTCATATATGTATTCTTATCAATAACAAGTGTCTTTTTATCTTTTGATATATCACAAAGTTCTAATATAAATTGATTACCATCAGTGGCAATAACAGCGTATTCTGAGTTTTCTATCTTCACAACATCAAACTGTTTTTCCATTTTCGCTAAAGAAAATCCAATATAAAATATACCACCAAAAGTAATTAAAATTAGTACCATAAGCAATAAAGCACTATAGATTTTTTCTATTTGCTTGTCTTTAATATTTTGTTTAGAATATTCATCATTCGCTTCTTTTATATTCCCCTTATTATTCTTTTCTTTACCATTTTCTTTCTTTAATATTTCTAATTTTTTCTTTCTCAATCTTTCATTTTTATATTCTTCTATTACATCATTATTAAGGCCTCCAGATAAAAAACGCCCCATAAAATAAGCATACGTCCAATGTATGAATATACATAAAGCACATGCAATTATTACATTGGCGAAATATTTAACATCATAAAAAGGCATCATTTTTGTGCTAAGGCAACAATAAAAAAAGTTAATTGCAAATGGTATTACAAAAAAACAAACTAACTTCTTAAGCAGATTTTTCCTTTTATAAAGTATCCTAACAAAGAAAACAGAATACAACCAATACAACATACTTAATACACTTACAAAAATTACTTTATATATAAACAATGTATTGTCAAAATTGGTAAAGCTATAATTCAGATTAAAATAATAACAATAACCTTTTTTCGTTAAAAATATAATAAAATTCCCCACACCACTTGCCAAAGCAATTGCAAAAGGTATAACAAGAGCTATCTGAGGTGTATTATTCTTAATAAATCGTGAAACCAACATACCGTATGTTTCTGCTTTAATTAATTTTGTATCATTATCAAAGCCCACTGAAATTACTCCTATCTTTAAATATATTCTGCTACTCCTTAAATCTTTTTTCTATAACCATTAGTAGTTCTTATCCAAACGGTATCCACATCAATACTACTATATTTACTCACTTTTCATTATAAATACCTTCAGACCAATTAATTATCGAATCAATAGATATTTCTTTACTTACTTTATAATCAGAACTATTAAAGCTTATATATTCTCCATTTTCACTTATTCTTAGAAACCATAGATCTTCAGAATAAAAATCGCAAAAGTAAATAAATCCTGTTCCAAGCCTCTTTTTAAGCTCTTTTCTGTAAGATCTATATTTATATAAACTAACAAGTTCTTTAATTTTTTCTTTATCGGTAGTCTCTACTGCATGCCCATTCCAACCATTTCTCATAAATACTTTTGTTATATTTGTTTCTTTTATTCCTAACAATTCTTCAAAGCTTTTACATCTATATTGTTCCATAATATTTGTAGTAGCATCTATTATAAATATCAAAAACACCATCAATATAGCTTTTAGTAATATCTTTCTCATAAGATTATTGTCCTTAAGTCTTTTTGAGTTAGTTAAACAATATATCATTTAATAGTTACTATTAAAATATGCTATCACTCTCTCCAGTATATTCTTAAATTCATATTCACTTTTTATCTTACTTAGACACAAATGTCCATTTTTACTGCATCTATGTTTATATTCGTCAAGCACAACAGCATATAAATATCCTCCTGCACCTCCATTTTTCAATGGTCTTAAACGTTCAAATATAATTTTATGTTTCTTTCCCTTTACATATTGAAAACTATATGTACCATCATAAACATTGCCTTTTCTTAACCCATAAGACAAAAGAATATTTTCAATCTGATTATAATCCATAAATAGATCTTCCTCCTAAATCCAATCACATACTCAGCAAAAGTTATAAAATTTAAACTATACTCGCAATTTATAAATATATTTTTACTAAAATAATACCCACTTACATTTTAAAAGCTATGTAAAATATAATTATGTATAATTAACCACTGCTGGCTCTTCTATATTAACTATTTCCTTGCATTTTGGATAATTAGGACAGCCATAAAAATCATTACCCTTATTGGGTCCTTTATTTGCTTTACGCAAAACCATTGGTATAGAACATTTAGGGCACAAAACAACTTTATCTTCTTGTTTTTCATTCACTCTATTTAGAATATACGACAATGTACTTTCTATTTCTGAACATACATATTCTGACCTTGATAAAAAGCGGATTAACTCTAAATTTGCATCCTTATAAACTTTCTCAACAAACACGTCTCTATCTTTAACCTTTTTGTTTGTATGACTTATATCGTCTAATTCTATCCCACATAAAGGTTTCATTGAATTAGGCTCACACAATAGAAAATCCACATGCTTTTTCGCAATTTTATTAAAATGTTTTAAATAGTCCTTATCATAGCCTTTACCGATAAAGAAAATGTCTTTTAATCCTACTTTGGGGCAGATAATTGCTTTTTCCCCCACGCATAACTTTAAGGCATTATAAAACCTAAGCTCTGCATCAGTTAACAAACTATCTGCAGCCTTATAAGGAAGCTTTTCATTTGTAGTTATAACCTCATTCTCTGCAGACTTCTTTGACAGTAGCTTTTCATAAACAATATAAACTATTAATGCGACTACCACTATTCCTAATATTAATTCCATTTCTATATACCTTTTTTAGTTCCTTTCTGTAATAAATAGTTAGAATATTTTGTGTAATTCTTATTATTCAACACAAATCTAAAGATTCCCTTTAAATTTGTTATTTTTTCTATTATTTAACTGTGTTTGTAGAATTGAGGTGATTAATTATATCTAGTTTGTTCCATATTTTAAAGTACTTTTCAGACAAAAAATCCACCCTAAAGCAACAAACGCTACTTTAAAATGGATTTAGTTATTGGAGATAAGTACTTTTTATAACATAATCCTTAATATATATCAGACATGGTATGCTAATCTGTTTATGTTCATAAAGATTGTACTCTTTATTTAATTCAGGAATGATAAATTTTATGTCGGCATTATGAATTTCATTTCCATTTTTAATATCAACAATTTTGAAAGACATCTTTCCTTGTGAATTTGTATTATTTGAATTGTTACTTGTGGTACCATAGCTAATTAAAGAACATAACAAAATAATAAATCCTATTAAAAGCTGATAAAAGAGCGTATTTTTCAAGTCCGCTCAATCCAACTTTTTGACCACTCAAACAATGCTTCGGACATTTTCTCAAATTCAACAGCACCGCCATTCTTAAGACTTAAAAAAGTTCGAATTATTGCCTGTTCTTCTTTGCATACAGCATCAAGCAAGTCTACTTGGTGAGTAATATATTTGCCTGTCTGTTTGAAGCAGATTGCTTGTACAACAAAGGATGCAGACTTATACAAGCCTCGCAAAATATCTTCACTTTTTTCGTACAGCATATTATGTACACAGCCATGATAGATATTGCAAGCACCAATTTTGATTGCTCTATCAACGGCAATACCGTCAATACGTATCAGCAGTTCATCAAGACTCCCTTTAATTGGCTTGGTGTCATAGTAGAATTGAAAAAGGTCTGATGCTTCCCAATTTAAGATTTCATCTTTGCCCGAAAGGAAGCCACAAATCAAGTCTCTATTAGGAAGTGTATCCAACATATTGTTATAGACTTGAATATCCAAAGGGGACAGTTTATGGAGTATTACAACAATATCGATATCGCTTTTTTCGGTTGCTTCACCGCGACCATAACTTCCTTGCAGCCCAATGAACCACACTCGTTCTCCAAAATTCAAATGTAATGCGTGTAAAAAGTCATTCATCCAAGTAGTAATTTCAATCACATTAATCCCCCTACATATTCACAAGAAACATCATTTATAATTATAATATATTCTTATTACTACCCTTTACCCTCCAAACACCCCATCACATACTCAACAGGTACATCCATTCTTTCAGCAGTTTCCTCTACACTAAGTCCACTTTTCATAAAACGCTTAATAACCATGACAAGGTTTTCTCCCACCTCAATAATATGTTTGTCTGGGTCATAAAATCTCACTGCTCTCTGTCCCCAAGAATGTTCAATCAACGGATGAATATAGTCGATATCAAAGAAATTTAGCTTTTCAACAAATGAATCCATATCATCTTCTTCAAAATATAGCTCCACTGCATTATTACCAAAAATAATATCACTTTCCTGCTTGTGAATAAAATTCTTCCAAGTATGAGCTGTCTGTAATGAAATACCACCTGTCAAAATAACATTTGCTCCGAAATCATCAACAACCTTAAGTCCCAGCACATCATGATAAAACTTTTTAGATTTTTCCATGTCCTTTACTGCAATAAGTGTAGTTA
>JAEWZA010000197.1 GCA_023395575.1 Bacillota bacterium | reverse complement strand
ATTTGAACGTCTATCAAATTGACTGCCTTGAGACATATTTTCATAAAGCTTCAAGTAAAAAATCATTTCTGTTACTTCTTCTGAAAACTCCCCATCACTATCAAAATACAGGTATTTTTCAAAATATTCAGCAGCTTTTCCAATATCATCTAGCTCAAAACTATTACAGCCTAACCCAAAAAAGCAATCAAACATAGTTGGATCATAGTTTAAAAGTATGTCATTAAATATTCTGTTTGCTTCTTTGGGTCTTCGCATTTCCGACAAAAAACAAGCAATATTAAATTTGTATTCACAATTATCCGGCTCTAACTCTATAGCTTTCTGTACATTTTTGAAAGCAGCATTCAAATTATTTCTGTCTGCACAACGCAAACTCTTTGAAAAATAGAACTCCGGATTATTTCGATATTCATCTATGCATAGTAAATTATTTTTCACTTATCTTCTTCCTTTTAACTCACCATATACATCTTCAAGAGTTAAACCTCTTTCAACTAATAATACTAACAAATGATACATTAAATCAGATACTTCATATCTAATTTCATCTTTAGATTTGTTTTTAGCCGCGATAATAACCTCAGCTGCTTCTTCTCCAACCTTCTTTAGTATCTTATCCAAACCTTTTGTGAACAAATAGTTTGTATATGAACCTTCTTTTGGGTGTACTGTTCTGTCAACAATTACATTATAAACCTCTTGTAAAATCTCTGAAGTAGGCTTTTCATCATCAACTATTTCAATTTTCTCTTCCCATTTTTCATTTATCATTGTTTTATAAAAGCAGGTTCTACTTCCAGTGTGGCAGGCTGCATCTATTTGTTCTGCTTGGATTAGCAAAGTATCCCCATCACAATCAAGCTTTATTTCTTTTACCAACTGAAAATGTCCTGATGTTTCACCTTTTAGCCAGAGCTTATTTCGGCTTCTGCTAAAATAGTGTACTTTTCCGCTCTCTAAGGTTTTATCAAAAGCTTCTTCATTCATATAAGCTACCATCAAAACATCTTTTGATTTGTAGTCTTGCGTAACCACAGGAATAAGCCCTTTTTCATCAAATTTCAATTCTTCTTTTATATTATTCATTTTTTTGTTCCTCCTGATCCTATATATAAATAAAACAAGATTTGCTAAATTATTTTTTATTAATACCTTTTAGTACTGTATATTATTTTTCCCTGTAAAATTCTAACACTTTTTTTAAAAATAGTACAGCATATAATTTGAATTATAACGCCTAAATTCAAATGAAATTTTTCGATTATACAAAAATTTATACACCGTCAAAACCCACTTGTGGTTTTTGTGGCTCGAAAATGCACCTTGTTCGTACATACTTTATTTTCGAGCTATTACATCAGCGGTATTTCAAAGAGGCAGGAGATATTTTCAGCACCTCAAAATCAGAGCGGTACCCACCCACTTAATAGAAGTGGAAGGACATTTACATGCCTCTTTATATCCTAGTTTCAATTCCATTGTTACTTAAATATTGCTTCAAATCTTTTATTTCCATTTCTCTGAAATGAAAAAGTGAGGCTGCAAGCACTGCATCAGCCTTTCCTTCTACTAATGCATCCTTGAAGTGTTCCATTTTTCCAGCTCCTCCTGATGCAATTACAGGAATCTTAACATTTTCAGATATTTTTCTTGTAAGCTCAATATCATATCCGTCCTTAGTGCCATCTTTGTCCATGCTGGTCAAAAGTATTTCGCCTGCACCAAGTTTTTCTGCTTCAATAGCCCACTCAACAGCATCTTTGCCTGTATTAACCCTTCCGCCGTTTAGATAAGTATCCCAGCCTGATCCATCTTGCCTCTTTTTGGCGTCAATAGCCAATACAACACATTGACTTCCAAACTTCCATGCGGCTTCAGATATTAACTCAGGTCTCTTAAGAGCTGCTGAATTTACACCTACCTTATCAGCGCCCGCTTTAAGAATTTCCCTAAAATCCTCAGCTGTCCTTATTCCTCCTCCTACTGTAAACGGAATAAACACTTGCTCAGCTACTCTTCTCACAACATCAAGCATAATAGCTCTAGCATCTGAAGATGCAGTTATATCAAGAAAGGTCAGTTCATCAGCTCCTGCCTTGTCATAAAAAGCAGCTGCTTCAACCGGGTCTCCAGCATCAATTATATTTACAAATTGCACACCTTTTACAACCCTGCCTGCATGTACATCCAGACATGGAATAATCCTTTTTGTAAGCATTTTTTTACTCCTTTAAAGAATCTATTGCTTCTTTTAAATTAATATTCCCTGTATATAGTGCTTTCCCAACAATAACACCGCTAACTCCAGTAGCCTTCAAGTTCGTTATGTCTGCTAAGCAGCTTACTCCACCTGATGCTATTACATCTATCCTTACTGATTTTGCCATATCCTCCATTGCTTCAAGATTCGGCCCTTTCAGCATTCCATCCCTTGATATATCAGTATAAATAATTGTTTTTGTACCTAATGCTTCAATTTTTTTTGCAAAATCAATAGCTGTAAAGTCACTTGTTTTTTCCCAGCCGTGAATGGCAACCATTCCATCCTTTGCATCTATACCAACCACTATTTTTTCTTTATACTCTTTAAGTGCCAGCTTAAGCATTTCTGGGTCATTAACGGCAGATGTACCTAAAATCACTCTGCTAACACCACTTGAAATAATTGTTTCAATAGTGTTCAAGCTTCTGATTCCTCCACCTAACTGAACAGGAATGGTTAACTTGGTAGCTATTTGCTTAATTACCTCTAAATTATCGGAATTACCTGATCTAGCTCCATCTAAGTCAACTAAATGTAAATACTCCGCTCCCTGGCTTTCCCATTTCATTGCCATTTCTACGGGATTATCTCCAAATACCGTAACATCACTGTAGCTGCCCTGCTGTAGCCTAACACATTTACCATTAATAATATCTATTGCAGGATAAATAATCATTTTATTCAAGGTTAACCTCCAGGAATACATATATCCATGCCCAGCTTTACTATACAACTTCAAGCTTTGGGCATGGATTTAGTTATTATTTTAAACTTTCCCCAGTCTTACATACTTGCAAAATTTCTAAGTATGTTGAGTCCTATATCTCCGCTCTTTTCTGGGTGAAACTGTGTCCCCATAATATTTTCTTTGCTTACAGCTGCATCAAAATTAATACCATACTGGCAAGTTGCTGCTACATCTGTTTCATCCTGTGCAGCCAAGCAATAAGAGTGAACAAAATAAACATAACTTTTTTCTTTAATGCCTTTAAAAATACCGTTATTCTGCTTTATGTCGAGACTATTCCAGCCCATATGCGGAACCTTTAATCCCATATCAAGGGGGAATTGTGTTACACTGCCCTTCAACATACCAAGGCCTTTCACCATTTCCCCACCCTCTGTGCTGTAATCAAACAAAAGCTGCATACCTAAACAAATTCCTAATAAGGGCGTTCCCTTCTTCGCTACTTCATTAATAACTGGTATCATATTTATTTTTTCAAGACTATTCATCGCATCAGCGAAAGCACCAACACCAGGTAAAACCACCTTGTCAGCAGCTAGTATCTCACTGTGATCTGAGGTTATTTTTGAATCAATCCCGATAAAACTAAATGCTTTGTTAACACTTGCCAAATTACCAACGCCGTAGTCTATAATAGCAATCATACTAACCTCCCACGCCCACTTTGGGCATAAAAATATGGTTAAGCCTTCGTGGAGGTACGCTAGTAATTTTAGAAGTTATATCTAAAGTCTTTTAAGCAAACCTCCCATTCCCACTTTGGGCACAAATATTCGGTGAAGTTACTCGAGGTGAGAAAAGAACTTATTTAAATTTAGCTCCTGTTATTCTCTCATATGCTTCTATATATTTTGCCTCAGTTTTGCTAATAACTTCTTCAGGAAGCTTTGGTGCAGGAGGCTGCTTGTCCCATGTAAGTGTTTCAAGATACTCTCTTAAATACTGCTTGTCAAAGCTCTTTTGTGCTCTTCCAGGCTGATATTCATCCATTGCCCAAAATCTTGATGAATCAGGTGTACAAACTTCATCTCCAACAACCAATTCACCATTTGACATACCAAATTCAAACTTTGTGTCTGCCAATATTAAGCCTTTACTTTCAGCATGTTTACTTGCTTTTAGATATAGATTGATGCTGGCATCTCTTAGCTTATTTGCCATTTCAACTCCAACCTTGTCACAGAGTCCTTCAAATGAAACATTGATGTCATGTCCCTCTGATTCTTTTGTAGAAGGAGTAAATATAGGTTCAGGTAATTTATCGGCTTGTTTCAAACCAGCAGGAAGCTTAATGCCACATATGCAACCTGTTTCATTGTATTCTTTAAGCCCTGATCCCTCTAAATATCCTCTTACTATACATTCAGCAGGAACCATATCTATTTTCTTTACAAGCATTGATCTGCCTTCAAGCTCCTCTTTAAAAGCTGATAATTCTTTTGGATATTGGTTTACATCAGTAGTTATTACATGATTGCCAATAACATCCTTTGTATAGTCAAACCAAAAAGCAGAAATACTGTTCAGTACTACTCCCTTGTTTGGTATCAGTTCAGAAAAGATAACATCAAAGGCTGATATTCTATCTGTTACAACTATAAGCAGCTTATCACCTAAATCATAAACATTTCTAACTTTTCCTTTAATAAATAACGGTAATCTAATGAAATCTGTGTTATTAATGAGCATTTTTAACCTCCTATAATGTTTTAAATTTTTCATTCAAATGTAGCTTCTATCAATTTTAGTGTTCTTTATTATATAAATTTTTTCCGGTCAGTTAAGTCGAGCCGGATGCAAAATATATTACAAAATAATAGTTTTCATAGTGTAACTGACTTAATTCTATATTGCAGCCACTTATTTTCTAACAAGCCCACAGCTTTACTGCAGTAATTACTTCACCCATTTATTCCTATGAAGCTTATAGATTCCGCATCACAGCATTCCTTTAGTAGACATAACTCCTACTATTCTGGTATCTATTTTCGTTGCCTCATCTAATGCTCTTCCAAAGGCTTTAAACATTGCTTCAATTATATGATGGCAATTGGTTCCATGCAAAAGCTTTATATGTAATGTAATTCCTGCATTAAACGCAACCGCTCTAAAAAACTCTTCAACTAACTGGGTATCCATTTGTCCAACCATCTGTTGTGAAAATACAGCATCAAATACAAGAAAGGGTCTATCGCTTAAGTCCAAAGACACCTGCACAAGAGACTCATCCATAGGCACAAAAGCAGTTCCATACCTTTTTATTGATTTTTTGTCTCCTAACGCTTGCCTTATAGCTAGTCCTAATGCAATACCAGTATCTTCAACAGTGTGATGTGCATCAACCTCTAAATCACCCTTCACATCGAAGTCTACATCCATCAGTCCATGTTTAGTAAATAAAACCAGCATATGGTCAAAAAAGCCTATACCAGTATTACAATTGCAGTCGCCTTTTCCATCAAGATTTATCTTAAGCTTAATCTGTGTTTCTTTAGTATTTCTGTTTACTAGGCCTTCTCGCAATAGTATCCCTCCGTTCCAACTATATATATCGAACTTTTTTCCGATTTTTTTATATAATGTTCGCTATTTATTATAACAGATAGTAGAAAGTTCATCAAGAAAAATGGTATTTTGTTCATTTGTACCTATGCTAATCCTCCAGCATCCAGCCAGCAAAGGCGCTTGACCAAATATTCTGACAAAAATCCCCTTTTTACATAGGCTATTATATACTTCAATGCAATTTTCAACTTTCACAAGTATGAAATTAGCATATGATTGATAAACCTCTATTCCATTTATCTTAGCCAATTTCCCAATCATCCACTCTCTTTGCTCTATTAGATATTCAATATTTTTATTTATCTCCTCTTTATTGGATAAAACCAGTTGTGCAATGTATTGGGATAAGGAGCTAATATTGTATGGAGGTCTAGCCAAATTAACAGCATCCGCTAATTTTTTACATGATATTGAATAACCACATCTTATTCCTGCTAGTCCGTAAGCCTTTGAGAAAGTTCTCAACACCAAGAGATTTTCATATTCCTTGACATATGGTATTACCGTATTATCACAAAACTCAGCATATGCCTCATCAACTACAACAATTGATTTACGGCAGTATTTTACTACTTCCAGCACATCTGAAACAGCCATTATATTACCTGTAGGATTGTTTGGATTACAAATATATATAATTTTAGGCTGTTCCCTATCATATGTTTCAATGATAGTTTCTTTTGAATACTCATACCTATCATCGGGATTAAGCAGATATTTTACTGGAGTGCCTCCTGCAATCAAACATGCATCCCTATACATGCTAAAGGAAGGAACCGGGTAAACAATCTTATCCCCAACTCCTATAAATACATTTGTCATTACCTGAATAAGTTGATCAGAGCCAGTACCTACTATTATACCGTTTGAATCTACATTCCAGTGTTCTGATATAGTTTTTCGTAATTGTATTGAGTCAGTATCAGGATATAAATTAAGCTGTGGATCATTCCTTATAAATTCTGATAACTTCTCTCTTACAGCTAATGGTAAATTAAAAGGACTTTCATTTGCATCTAATTTAATTCTATATGGCTGCTGATTTGCATTATATGGCGTAAAAGACCGTATTTCAGGTCTTATTAATTCTTCTATCATATAAACCTCCCACGCCTCATTTTGGCAAAAAATTATAGTAAAGACTTTGTGGAGGTACGCTAGTACTTTTAGAGTTATACTTAAATTCTTTCAAGCTAACCTCCTCCACACCGTCAAAAATCCACTTGTTTTTTTCTCAAAATCACATTAACTTGGTATAAAAATTGAACTTTCTATTTTTGCAGTTGTTCAGCTATACCATTAACTATTCTTTGAATACGTTCATTCTCCATTTTCATACTAACTCTATTTACAATCATTCTAGCACTAATATCAGCAATTGTATCTAATACTACCAAGCCATTTTCTTTTAATGTGCGTCCACTTTCAACAAGGTCTACAATAACCTCAGCTAAGCCTACCAATGGCGCAAGCTCAACTGAACCATTTAACTTAATAATTTCTACACTTTCTCTTCTTGTTTTCTCAAAATAATTTCTTGCTATATTCGGATACTTAGTTCCAACTCTTTTTATATTTAGCTCGTCTATCTTTCCTTCTAGCTCTTTAGGTCCTGCAAGGCACATTCTGCAAGCCGCAAATCCCAAATCCAGCACTTCATATAGGTTTCTGCCTTCTTCAAGAATAGTATCCTTTCCCACAATCCCTATATCAGCAGCTCCATATTCAACATATGTAGGAACATCCGCAGGCTTTGCCAGAAAGAACTTAATTTTATTTTTTTCATCGGAAAGTATCAGCTTTCTTGTTGAGGACTTTAGCTCTGAGCAGTCAATTCCTACTCCTTCAAATAATTCCATTGCAACATCTGTAAGCCTTCCCTTTGAAAGTGCAATTGTCAAATATCTCATAAATGTTAACCTCCAACGTCCACTTTGGGCACAAAATTATAGTAAAACTATGGGTGAGGAATAAGAATTATCAATTGATTAATGCCAATATAATTGTTTGAATTAGTAATGCCTGCAATTATTTCTACCCCAACACCCTAATGAAAAGTCTATCCATACTCAAGTTTATCAACGGCTTATTGCCAAGTAACTACACATTTAATGCAATAAGTATTTCTATAAAATAGCTATCAACTTTAAGTTATAATTTTACTCTAACCTATAGCTAAATATAACCTTGTCTGTGATAGCTGTTAATCCATAACTTTTATACAATACAGCAAATAAAGTTTTTAGTTGTTGAGCAGCTCATTATAACTGGTTTGTTTTGTAGTGTTGTTAACTATATCATAAATGGTAATTTTACCGCTGTCTTCAATATATATAACTCCGCCTATTTGTTTTGACTGCGCATAGCTGATACCCTGCTCTATTTCTTCTGTCAGCACCAAGGTTTCAATATTCATTGCTTGTTTTCTAAGTGCTTCTGCTATCTCAATCGCATTTTTTCTATTAGCTTTTTTATAGCAAATCAGCGAATCCACACTTGGCTTTTCAAATGTCATCTGTGTCTTCTCAAGTGCTGTCATCAACATATTTATTCCTAATGAAAACCCTGTAGCAGGGCAATCTCTTCCAAAGCTAGAGGTCAAGCTATCATATCTGCCACCTGAAAGTATCGGAAAGCCTACACCATGTGTAAATCCTCTAAATAATATACCTGTATCGTAATTGAGTCCTTTTAACATTCCAAAATCAACAGAAATATACTTTGTAAAGCCATAATCTCCAAGTATACCTATTACCTCTTCAATATTCTCCAAAGCAGCTAAGCTTCTGCTATTCTTTGTTGTTTTCTTAAGTTCTTCTATAACCTCGATTGAACCAAATAATCCAGGAAGCTTTATAATAAGTTTTCTTAGTTGTTCACTCATTTCGTAGCTGTTTGCTATTTGCTCTACTCCAACAATATCCTTTCTATCAATGAATTTTGATATTTTAATGATGTCTTCATTGCTAAAGCCAGCCTCTTCTGCCAAACCTTTAAAGAATTCAACCTGGCCAATATCAATCTGAAAATTCTCTAAGCCTGCGGCCTTAAGTACATTTATGGCAATAGCAATAATCTCTGCATCACTCTCAGAGGAATAATCACCCAAAAGCTCAACGCCAGCTTGTGTAAACTCATTCTGACGACCACCACCAACTTCATTAAATCTAAAAACATTTCCTATATATGAATATTTTATAGGCAGCTTCACATCACGATTTTTAGTGGCTGTAACTCTAGCTACAGGAACTGTTATATCAGGTCTTAATACGAGTATCCTTCCCTTTTGGTCAAAAAATTTAACCATTGATTCCTGAGGAAAGTGCTCTACTTCTGAAGAAAATACATCAAAAAACTCTATCGTTGGCGTTTCGACTTCATAATAGCCGTAGGCTCTAAATGTGCTGCGGATTTTACTTTCCAATTCTCTTTTTGCATAACATTCATCAAACAAAATATCCTGTACACCATCTGGCGTATATATTTTCCACTTTGACATAATAACCTCCCATACCCACTTTGGGTAAAAATAATTTAGTAATAAACTAATGGCGGTACGCAGGCTTTAATAGCTCCCTTCAAACTCATCATCAAAAGCCTTTGATAGAAAATGCACCATGTTTGCACAAACTTTATTTGGACTTTTGAAGTTAGTTCTCACCTTAACTGATATATTACATTTAATAATATAAACACTTTTAAATTAACTTATTTTACTTTATTTAATTAAAGTGATAAAGTGTTAAATTAATAAATTATAATAATTATATTTGATTTTTAAATGAGAGTCAAGTGTATTTTTGGATATAAATGTAGGTAAATTTTTAAACTTTTAAAACTTTAAAATTTTAAATTTTAAAAGTTATATACACAAGCATATACTAGTTATTCTAATTTAGGTCTCATAAAACTTTCACGTTTAAAAGAGCCTGTATACCTTATATCCTAAATTAGGAAGAAAAAATCGCACCCAGATGAGTGCGATTTATACTCATTACTAATCAATTTATGGTAACTCCTGTAATCCCAACTCTTTCAAAAATTGATTGTGGCGTTCTTTAGCATTCTTTATCGTTTCTTCAATTACATCCAAATTTTCTTTTACTTTATTAATATCTATGATTTCTTCCTCAATCGCAGTGTTAACATATCTTGAAATGTTCAAGTTAAATTCATTTTTCTCAATTTGTTCCATTGAAACACGTCTGGAATATTTTTTATCATCTTCTTTTCGATATTGATATGTCTCAACTATTCTATCAATATGTTCTGGCAAGAGAACATTTTGACGTTTCCCTTTTTCGTAATACTCACTTGCATTGATAAATAACACATCATCAAATTTCTTGCACTTTTTTAGAACAATAATACAAACTGGAATACCAGTAGAAAAAAACAGATTAGCAGGCAGACCAATAACAGTGTCTATATTCCCATCTTTTAGAAGCTTTTTTCTGATATTCGCCTCTGCACCACCACGGAAGAGGACACCGTGAGGTAGAATAATTGCCATAGTGCCCTCATCACTTAAGAAGTGAAAGCCATGTAACAAAAACGCAAAGTCTGCTGCAGATTTTGGCGCAAGTCCATAACCTTTAAAACGAAAGTCTTCTGCTAACGTATCGTTTGGCTCCCAGCGATAGCTAAAGGGAGGATTTGCAACAACCGCATCACACTCAAGTTTTTTGGCTGGATTCATCTCATTTAAAATATCCCAATCATTCAGCAGTGAATCACCGTGAAAAATTTGAAATTCTGAATCTTTTAACCCATGGAGCAACATATTCATACGTGCAAGGTTATAAGTAGTAATATTTTTTTCCTGTCCGTATATCTGTCCTATTGCATTTGCCCCGAGTTGCTTTCTAACATTAATTAGAAGCGAACCTGAACCACAGGCAAAGTCGAGTACTTTCTTAAGTTGTTTCTTCTTGCCAGTACTTGGATCTTGACTATCTAATGTGACTATCCGAGAAAGAATAGTTGAAATCTGTTGAGGCGTGTAAAACTCTCCAGCTTTTTTACCTGACCCTGCAGCAAATTGCCCGATTAAATACTCATAGGCATCACCTAAAAGGTCAATATCACTTGAAAACTCAGACAATCCTTCAGCAATTTCAGTTATAATTGAACATATCATTGTATTTCGAGCATCATAAGTCCTCCCAAGCTTATCAGAATCAAGGTTTACTTCGGAAAACAATCCACGAAATGTACTATCAAAAGACTCGTTTTCTATAAACTTAAAACCTTCTTGTAAAGTCCTTAAAAGTTCGTCATTTTGTGTACGGGCTAACTCATATATAT
>JAEWZA010000102.1 GCA_023395575.1 Bacillota bacterium | reverse complement strand
GTGTGATGGACAGAATAGTGGAGGTAAAAAAAGTAATGATATCAATGATAGGGTTAGTGGACCTAAATTACCAACTCAGGGGACGGGGAATACTGAAGTTATAATACCTGAGTATCTGTATGACTCTGAAAAAGATAAAGGATTAAGTATTTCATCACAAAATAAATTAGTAGATTTAACTTTACAATGGTATCAAGCTTCATCACAATCAGACAGAGATTCAATATTAAAAATAATTAGATTAGCAAGAATAGATATTAATGATTCTCGTGTGGATGAAGCACTAAATTATGTTGCTGATAAAGTTATTGATGGGATATTTGGAGGTAGCCTTTTAGGCGATTTTATAGCGAGGGCCGCTGGAAGTAATAGTGAAGCTTTAGAACAAAAAATAGGTATTGTTGAACAAGCGAGGTCAGCATATGTAATTTATAGTATAATGAAAACCAATTTTAATGATATTGCTAATACAAAATCGCCAAGTGAATTTATAAAGGAATTAGAAAATGCAGGATGGAAAAGGACTATTGAACCTGGTGGTGGCAAGAGTGGCCCAGCAACGATATTAATAGACTCAAAAACAGGTATTAAGGTTCGTGTTCAAGAAACACCTGTGGATGGTAATCCTTACTTTAGAGTCCAAAATAAAGGTGGCAATTATTTAAATGCTGAGGGTTCATTCTCAAGTAATGCTACAAAGCAAGAATTGCGGGATTTAACACATTTCAAATTTAAAGTTAAAA
Organism: Bacillota bacterium; assembly: GCA_023395575.1. GTDB lineage: Bacteria > Bacillota > Clostridia > Acetivibrionales > DSM-1351 > Ruminiclostridium. The sequence goes on along the minus strand of JAEWZA010000102.1, from coordinate 10,337 downwards.
TTAAAAAGTAGGTGAGAGATATGATAGCAACAAACATTAATGAAGTTTTAGAAAAACTAGACTTTACAGATAGCATAATAACCGATATAAAGTGGGAAAATAACTTAATTGACTTAGCTTTAATTGTTGATTACTATTGGGATATTCAAGAAGGTAAAAAAGAGACAAGAATGTTAAAAATTATATTCAGAAGTTGCATAAATGCAGACTTTCATATGACGCCAAACCTTATAGAGATACCTGATACCGAGATACAATCTTATATGCTAAGTTGGTATACTATTGTAGGCTTTAGGAAATCAGACATAGAGTATAAAAATCTAACTTGTATAGAAATATTTACAACTGATTACGCTACCCCATGGCTAACAGTAGTAAGTAAGGGAATACAAGTAGATGAAATAGATTAGTAAATAAAAGTGATATGAGTGGTTATAGGAGAATAAATTGTAGCCAATTGGAATAAATTAGAGTTCAGTATCTTTTCTAAAATAGTTTAAGATGGCATTAAGAAAGTAACCTATTAACCGCTTACAAATAATTCGTCACCTATTAAACCTAGTTTCAAAATGAGACAATCTCTCTATCAATCAAAAGATAGGAGATTTATGTATATGGCATCAAAATATAGTCAATCCCAGTGGGAATAGATGATTGCGGAATATAAGGCATCTGGGATCTCAGCAGAAAAATGGTGTAGTAAAAAAGGTATTACAAAGTCAGTTCTCTACAAATGGATGAGTAGAATTTCTAAGACAAAAACAGCGGCCTCTGAACCCTTGTGGATAGAAATTGCAGCACCTGAGGTGTTTTCAGCAATCTCATTAAAATACAAGGAAATAAGCATTGATATTAAATAAGGATATAATAAAAGCCTGCTTGCAGATGTTTTAAAAGTGGTGATGAATTTGTGATAAACCTATCAAATTCAAGTAAGGTATATCTTGCTTGTGGAGCAACTGATCTAAGAAAGTCGATTGATGGGCTGGCAGCAATAGTAAAGCAAAGATTTAAACTTGATCCGTTTTCAAGCTGTCTGTTTGTATTCTGCAACAAAAGCAAAAATCGTGTTAAAATTCTAGAATGGGAGCATACAGGATTTTGGCTGCACCTTAAGCGCTTAGAGGAAGGAAAGTTTCAATGGCCAAAGGACCAAGCTGATGTAGAAAGTATAGGCATTCGAGAGTTGAGGTGGCTTCTTGATGGATTATCTACAGAACAACCCAAAGCACATAAGGAAGTATTACAAAGAGATTTAATTAACTTAAAATGTGTTTTTATAGATTCAGCTCTAGCGAAAAGGCTAAGTTTTGGAAAAATAAATTGCTTATAACATAAATAACAAATATATACATATTATATTATAATGTGCAATAAAGTAAAATAAAAAAGTCAAAAAATAGCAATAAACATCGGAGCTTATTTGTATGGAATTATCTAACGTTAATTTTTATTAAAAAAATACAAAAATTATATATTATTTTTGTAGAATAAAAGATTTTCATTTTAACGAATATGTAATATAATATTATAGTATTGTATTATTTTGGCATTAATTTTATGGTACCTTCATTCTTAAGATAAAGAAATTTATTTATAAATAATTAAGCTAGAAATATTCTAAATTGTGTTGTACGAGAATACATATTACATTAGATAAATAAAAAGAGAGACACAACAGCAAAAGAGAGGAGTGGAGGGAAAATGGTCGGGAATGTAATAGAAAATAATGTGGTGACCATTTCAGGAAAAGTAGTTTCGGATGTTGAATATAGTCATGAAGTATATGGTGAGGGATTTTATTCATTTTATTTGGATGTGCCTAGATTGAGCGACAGCAGCGATAAAATATCTGTTACCTTTTCGGAACGCCTTGTGCCAAAAAGCAAGCTTCAAATTGGGGTGCCATTGGAGATAGAAGGTCAATTTAGATCATATAATAGTTACAAGAGTGAGTCAAACAAACTTGTTTTAACTGTTTTTGCTCGTGAAATTATCTTTGCTGAGGAAGATAGAAAGATTAAAAATCCTAATCAGATTTTTTTGAATGGCTACATATGCAAGAACCCAATATATAGAATGACACCTTTTGGAAGAGAGATTACCGATATTCTTATTGCGGTAAATAGACCTTATAACAAGTCTGATTATATACCTTGTATTGCTTGGGGAAGAAATGCAAGATATTCTCAGAATCTAGCTATTGGTGATAATATAAAAATATGGGGTAGAATTCAGAGTAGAGAATATCAGAAAAAGTTAGAATCAGGTGAAGCTATTTCTAAGACTGCCTATGAGGTATCAGTTTCAAAGATGGAAATATGCAATGAACTACAAGATAAAGAAACTGATGAAACCGATGGAGGCTCATCAGAAGAATAAAGCAAGAATATTTTTAATTTGTTAATATCAAGCACTTCATTTTTGTGTTTTAAAAATGAGGTGCTTTAATTTTGGCAAAAGTGTAAGGTATAATATTTCTGAACAACTCAACTATCTAAGTGAAATTGCAGGTGGAAGACTTTTTATGAAGGAGAGTTAAGCGAAGAACTAAAATATTATTGGTAACTTAAATTATTTTAATACAAATCTGTTATAATAATATTCTAACTGAAATAATCCAAAACTTTTTATTTGAGGCAAAAAGAGATGAATAAGACAACAGCATCAATTGTTCTGACTAATACTACGAGAGCATTTGATAAAAAATATACATACGCTGTACCTGAAGACCTAATAGGTCAAGTTTGTGTTGGATGCAGAGTTTTAGTTCCCTTTGGAAATGGCAGCAAGGTAAAAGAAGGCTTTGTATTAGAAATTAACCCCAAGATTAACCTTGAAAAGCCTATAGAGTACAAAAATATAAAAAGTGTATTAGAGCCATATCCACTGCTAAAGGAAGATAATATAAAACTATTGGAGTGGATGAAGAGACAGTATATTTGCACTTATTCAGATATAATTAAATGTATGCTCCCACCAGGAATAAGTGTTAAAGCTATCAAAAAGGTTATGCTTTTAAATTACGATAAAAGTATAAGTTACAAAAAAAGCAATATGAATAAAATTATTCATAATTTATCCTGTGTCGGAGGAGAATGTGAGTATGAACAGCTAAGAGATATGTGCGAAATCAAGGGGTTTAAAGGCTGTATACAAGAGCTGTGTGAGTTGAATGTAATTAGTATAGAAGAGAGTTATGAACAAAAGGTCAGCGCTAAGTTTATTAAGGGTGTTTCTTTAGCAAAGCCAAGAGAAGAAATTATAGATGAACTTGAAAATAATGCAGTTAAAAGAATACAGCAGGTTAGAGTGCTGGAAATATTGCTGGACAATGAAATAGTTTCAGTTGCTGATATCAAAAGATTTGCGGCTGTAACATCATCTGTTTTGGATACGCTAAGCAAGTATGGCTATATAAAGTACTTTGATATTGAGGTGCAAAGAAATCCTTTAAGTAGTAAACACTATGAAAAGACAGAACCACTTCCTCCTACACCAGAACAGGAAAATGCTTTAATGCTATTAAAACAAAAACTGGATAACAAAGTATATAGGCAATGCTTAATACATGGAATAACAGGCAGTGGAAAAACTGAGGTGTATTTGCAATTGATATCTCACTGCTTCGAAATAGGCAAGAGAGCTATAATGCTTGTGCCTGAAATATCATTGACTCCCCAGATGGTTGGAAGATTTGTTTCCAGATTTGGCAAAAGAGTGGCGGTTATGCACAGTAGATTGTCACTAGGAGAAAGATTTGACCAATGGAGACTGATAAGTGAGGGAAAGGTTGATGTTGTAGTAGGTGCTCGCTCTGCTATATTTGCTCCAATAACCAATTTGGGACTTATTATAATTGATGAGGAGCATGAAGGTTCCTATAAATCAGAGTCTACGCCTAAATATAGTGCAAAAGAAGTGGCTCAGAAAAGATGTGAAATAAATAGTACACTCCTTTTATATGGTTCGGCTACTCCTTCGGTAGATACCTACTATAGGGCTGTTGAGGGAAAAATTGACCTTATAGAAATGAAAAGCCGTCCTAAAACAGCAGAGTTACCAAGTGTTGAACTGATAGACATGAGGTTGGAGCTTGAAAACGGAAATAGAACTCCATTTAGCTTCCGCCTAATGGAGGAACTTAATAAAAATATTGATAATAACCAGCAAAGTATACTATTTCTTAATAGACGAGGTTTTTCAACCTTTGTTTTCTGTAGAAACTGCGGATATACTATGAGATGCCCAAGCTGCAATATTGCACTGACATATCATACAAAGAGCAATAGGTTAATATGCCATTACTGCGGATTTACTGTAAAGAACCCTACAAAATGTCCATCTTGTGAAAGTAGTAATATAAGATACTTCGGTATTGGTACTCAAAAGATAGAGGAGGAAGTTAAGCAAAGGCTTCCCAATGGCACTGTCATAAGAATGGATGCTGACACAATAGGCTACAAAAATTCACATGAAGAAATATTAAACCGCTTTAAATCTGAAAATATAAATATATTAGTAGGCACACAAATGATTGCAAAAGGCCATGACTTTCCTAATGTTACTTTAGTTGGGGTATTAGCTGCTGATAGTATGCTGAATATTAGTGATTTTAGGTCGTCGGAAAGAACCTTCCAGCTATTAACACAAGTGGCTGGAAGGGCTGGGAGAGGTGAAATAGGCGGAAGAGTCATTATTCAGACCTATAACACTGAGGATTATAGTATTATTGCTGCCTGCAATCAGGATTATATCAAATTTTATAATCAGGAAATATTGATAAGAAGGAGATTGGATTACCCGCCATTTTCCAATATTGCTATAGTTGTTTTCAGCGGACGTAAGGATAGAGCTGTTTTTGAAGCTGCAAAAAGTATAAAGCAGGAGATTATAGAACAAGGTTCATCTGATATTGTTATTTTAGGTCCGTCAAGATGCCCTATGCCTAAAATAGCAAATAAATATCGCTGGAGACTTGTTGCAAAAGCAAAGGATATAGATATTCTTATTGATGAGTTAACTAAAGTGTCAGATGGGATATGGAAAAAAACAAAGGATGATGATGTTGCAATGAGCATAGATATTAATCCATATAATATGCTATAATATATGCGATTGTCTGCAGAAAATGTAGTATGATGATAAAGAAGTATAGACATAATTAATGTTAGCTTTATAATATGAATGGGAATAATATATAAGTATAAAATTTTTGTGCCCTAAATGGGGTGTAGAAAAGATATCAGCTCGAAAATTGCGAAGGTTATATTTCGTATATTAATCGTTATCTTCGCATAGCAAAAACCTGCGAGCAGCTTTTTGTGGATTTGAGCACATGGTGCATTTTCGAGTTGTGTAGGTGGAATTGTTAAAATTACTGAGTATTTGAAAAATTATTATGCCAAAATGAGGCGTGGGAGGTTAGCTTGAAGGAGTTTACTAACGCAACAAAAAAGATAGCGTACCTCCCACAAAAGTTCTAAAAATTTAAAATGCCTATATGTGGCGTGGGAGGTTAGCTTGAAGGATTTTGCTAAAGCGACAAAAAAGGTAGCGTACCTCCCACAAAAGTTCTAAAAAATTTAAAATGCCTATATGTGGCGTGGGAGGTTATTATGGCTTACAGACAGATAAGAATAGACGGTGACGAGGTTTTAAGAAAAAAGAGTAGACCTGTTGAGAAAATTGATGACAGAATTCTTACTCTTATCGAGGATATGGTGGATACAATGTATAAGGCAGATGGAGTTGGGTTAGCAGCTCCTCAAATTGGAGTATTGAAGAGAATAGTTACAATAGATGTTGGAGACGGGCTTATTGAAATGATTAATCCTGTAATACTTGAACAAAGCGGTGAGCAGGATGGACCTGAAGGCTGCCTTAGCATGCCGGGGACAACGGGAGAGGTAAAGAGGCCTATGTATGTTAAAGCTAAATATACAAATACAAGTGGTGAGACGGTAATTGTTGAAGCTGAGGGATTGCTTGCTAGGTGTATATGTCACGAGCTTGATCATCTTGACGGGGTTCTATACAAGGATAGAGCTTACAAAATGTATACTCAGGATGAGCTTGAAGATATGAAGTAATATTTAGAAGAATATTCTTTGAAGGATAAAGATTAACTTAGGGAGTGAAGCTTTTTGAGAATTGTATTTATGGGAACACCTGAATTTGCAGTGCCCAGCCTGGAGATGCTTGTTAATGAGGGCTATGAGGTAGTTGCGGTAGTTACCCAACCAGATAAGCCGAAGGGAAGAGGAAACAAAATGTGTGCGCCTCCAGTTAAGGAGTTTGCGCTTAAGCATGATATTACGGTTTTACAACCAAACAAGATTAAAACTGATGAATTTGTTGAGGAGATAAGAACTCTTAAACCTGATTTGCTTATTACTGCTGCATATGGAAAAATATTATCAAAGGAATTATTAGATGTTCCTCTTAAAGGGTGTATTAATGTACATGGCTCATTATTACCAGCATATAGAGGGGCTGCACCAATTAATTGGGCAGTAATAAATGGAGAGAAAACCACAGGTATCACTACTATGTTTACTGATGTGGGGCTAGATACAGGTGATATGCTGCTGAAAAAAGAGCTTGCCATAGGTCCGAATATGACTGTAGGTGAGTTGCATGACAAAATGTCTATACTTGGAGCGGAGGTATTAAGGGACACATTATCAGAATTAATAAATGGAACCCTTAAAAGACAACCACAGGACGATGCCTTGTCTTCATACGCTCCAATAATGTCAAAAGAACTGGGGCTTATAGACTGGAACAAATCTGCTCAGGAAATACACAATTTAGTTAGAGGAACAGACCCCTGGCCAGGGGCATATACATTTTTGAATGGTGAGAGAATAAGGATTTGGCGTACAAGTCTTGTTGCTGATAGGCAAATTGATACAAATGCAGAAGCAGGCCTTATAATAGAGGTTGTAAATGATGGGATTTTGGTTAATTGTGGAGATAGCTGTATTTTAGTCACGGAAATCCAGTTGGATTGCTGTAAGAGGATGGATGTTGATTGCTACATCAGAGGACATCAGATAGCTGCAGGTGAGAAGTTTGGAACAAAGTAATATTAAAGCCTTTATTCGGTCAACAATAATATTATTAACAGCATTTACAGCTTTACTGGTATTATTTTGTTTTGCGTATCAGTATGCGTCTATTAGTGCTTACAATATAATATTAATATTGCTTATAGTAGCAATATGCATTTGTATAATTTTAGCTGTTTTGATGTCCGTTGCTATTGCTTATACCTACAAGAGAAAAAAATCTGACGGTATTCTTCTTGCACTTACAAAATTGGGACTGTTGGTATTGCTTCCCTTGGTTCTGGTTCTTGAAAAGGCAAATAATACTACCAGGATTACTATTCAAAACATATACATTGAATTAAATAATATTATAGTGGATTGTGATAATAAAAGGTATAGAACACAGGATATTATGCTGCTTTTACCACACTGTCTGCAAAACAACGAATGTGGCATAAAAGTTACAAATGATCCTAAATTGTGTAAACAGTGTGGAAGGTGTAAAATTGGAGCCCTTTTAGAATATGCCGAGCAAAAAAATATTAGCATTTTTATTGCTACTGGAGGAACGGTTGCTCGAAATATTATAAAGAAAATTAAGCCAAAGCTTATAATATCAGTTGCTTGTGAAAGAGATTTAATGAGTGGAATTGCTGATGTTAAAGGCATACCGGTAGTTGGTGTTATAAATAAAACTCCAAACGGACCGTGCTTTAATACTGATGTAGATATAGAAGCAATTAAAAAAAGAGTTGAGCAGCTTAGCATATAACTCTAGATTCAAATTTTAATTTTTGATGTTAAAAAATATACACCGTCAAAAACCACTTGTGGTTTTTGTGGCTCGAAAATGCACTTTGTTAGTACTTACTTTATTTTCGAGCTATTATCATTGCTTGAAAATTAAAGTGGTACCCGCCACTTATAGAAGTGGGGGGCATTTTCTTGACTCGATATAGTGGAGGTAAGTTTATGGGATATTTTTATATGGATGAATATTATATAATACTAGTTGTACCAGCTTTAATAATATCAATGCTGGCTCAATTTCTAGTTAAAAATACTTTTAATAAATATAGCAAAATAGGCAGCTCAAAAAATATGACTGGAGCTGAGGTAGCAAGATATCTGTTAAAAGCAAATGGGATAATTGATGTTCAGGTTATGCAGGTTAAAGGCAATTTAACTGATCATTATGATCCGAAAAATAAGGTGCTCCGTTTATCTGATGCCACCTACGCAAGTACTTCAGTGGCAGCAATAGGTGTTGCAGCGCATGAAACAGGACATGCAATACAGCATGATGTTAAATATGGACCTTTGGTACTTCGTAGCTCTCTTGTACCAGTTGCTAACATTGGTTCTTCAGCTGGACCATATATTGCTGTACTAGGTTTATTTCTTGGAATGCCGGTTATAATTAATATAGGTTTACTAATGTTTGCCGCAGCTATATTGTTTTATTTAATTACTCTTCCTGTAGAGTTTAATGCAAGTAGCAGAGCAATAGCGGCTTTGGACAGTTCTGGACTGCTCATTAGTAATGAATTGAAGTCTGCAAAGAAGGTATTAAATGCTGCTGCCATGACTTATGTTGCATCTGCGCTAGTAGCGGTGGCAAGTTTTATAAGATTGTTGTTAATAGCAGGACAAAGAAGAAATAGAGATTAATGGTCGTTAGTTGACATTGGTGGTTTAAAATAGGTTTGTATCGGAGTAGCTCGAAAGAAAGTGGACTTAAGGTAACAAAAAGGATAGCGTACCTCTGCGAAGCAGAGGTTCTCCACCGAATATTTCGCCTGATTTTATGCCTAAAGTGGCGTGGAGGTTAATATGGCAATAGATTTAGCTAGAGAGACTGCACTAAAGGTTTTGTTTGATATTAATGAAAAGGCTGCTTATTCAAATATTTCAATTAATAAATATTTAGAGAAAAGCAATCTTAAAGAAATTGACAGGGCATTTGTAACTGACCTTGTTTATGGAACTGTTAAGTGGTTATTGCAAATTGATTATATAATTGAAAAGTTTTCAAGTGTAAAAATGAGAAAGCTTTCACCTTGGATTATTAACATATTGAGAATAGGGATTTATCAATTATTACATACTGACAAAATACCTGTATCTGCTGCCTGCAATACAAGTGTTGATTTAGCTAAGAGATATGGTCACCAGACGTCAAGCAGATTTGTAAATGCCGTTTTAAGAAATGTTGCAAAGAGCATTGACAATCTTCCATATCCTGATATGAGCGATGTTGCCCAGTATTTTAGTATAATTTATTCACATCCCAAATGGATGGTTGAGAAATGGCTTTCTATTTTTGGACAAGAGTTTACAGAGGAGCTGTTAAAAAGTAATAATCAAGTGCCTGACTTTACAATTAGGGTAAATACTATTAAAACTTCGAGAAATGAGCTTGTTCAAGCATTACATAAAGAGGGCGTTAAGACACGCAAGTGGAAATACGTTGAAGAAGCAATTATACTGGAAAATCCATCTTCTATTACAAGAATAAAGGCATATACAAATGGACTTTTTCAAGTACAGGATGAAAGTTCAATGCTGGTAAGCAGGATATTAGAGCCTAAAGAAAATGAACTGATTATTGATATATGCAGTGCTCCAGGTGGTAAAGCGACACACTGTGCACAGCTTATGAATAATATAGGGACAGTGTTAGCAAGGGATGTTCATCCTCATAAACTGAAGCTTATTGAGAATACAGCCGTAAGATTAGGAATAAATATTATAAAAACAGAATTATCAGATGGTTGTCAGCTAGATGAAAAAATGATAGGAAAGGCAGATAGAGTTTTAGTAGATGCTCCTTGTACTGGATTTGGTATAATAAGGAAAAAACCTGATATAAAATATTCTAAGGATGCGAATGATATAAATGAAATAGTTGAATTGCAGAGAAGTATACTATGGAATGCGGCAAAATATGTAAAAGTAGGAGGTTGCTTGGTTTATAGTACTTGTACAATACAACCTGAAGAAAATATTGAAAATGTTAAAGCTTTCTTAGAGGAAAATGAGGGTTTTAAACTAATAGGGTTCGAAGAACTTCTTCCTGAGAACCTGAAAATAGACAGTGCGATAGATGGATATATACAGCTATATCCTAATACAAATCAGACAGATGGCTTTTTTATCAGTAAAATGATAAGGGAAAGATAATAACTATATAACTATATAATGATAAGTGAGATAGTATAAATGAGAAATTTAATGGATATGACTATAGAGGAACTGGAACAAATGCTTGCAGATATGGGG